>NZ_JBZVFG010000003.1:144138-164511 GCF_058402785.1 Candidatus Magnetaquiglobus sp. | reverse complement strand
ACCACGATTATCCCATACCCAATTCAGCAAGGCGTAAGTCGCTCTGCCGGGCGCACAAATTTCGACCTCAAGGCCCGGACGAACCCCGCGGAGGGTCCATGAGCCGCCCCCGCAAAAAACCCTTTTTGGCAAAAAAACGGGCTTCGCAACCTGTTGATTCTGCTAAATCATCTCCACCATGAATACCGGGTAAAGGCACTTTTTGCGGATCCCCATGACCTCATCCCCTTGCCCACCTTTTCAGCACGACAACCCTAAAGATGGAGAGACTTCATGGAGATCCGGCGAGGTGTAGCCTGGATTCCGTCAAAGGCACGACTGAACTGTCCCTTGCGATTCACGCTGGACCAACCCAAAATGTCTCGCATTCAACCGTTCCATGGCAGCGGCGGCATTGTTCAAACGGAAAAAGCGTCGCCGACTGGAAGATGTCCGTCAGGGGCTCGCAGAGTTGAATGTCTGGCTGAGAAACCCGGAGCAACGGGAGTTGCGTCCGTTGAAAGGTGGTCCACAGCGTCGGATGGCGCGGAGGAGAAGTTCTGATGCGCCATTTGGGTACATCACCAAGATCCATGATCAAGATCACCACCACCGCCGACGACTACGGCCTGACCACCAGCATGAACCAGGCCATGCACGACATGTTCGAGAAGGGCGCGCTCTGTCGCGCCTCGGCCATGGCCACCGGCGAGGCGCTCGAAGCGGGACTGGCGCAAATCGCACCCGAACACCGCTCCAGGCTCGGCGCCCATCTCTGCCTGATCGAAGAACCCCCGGTTTCACCGCCCGAACACATCCCCACCCTGGTCACCGACGCCGGACGGTTGATGCCCCGATGGGAACTGATCCGCGCCCTGCTGCTCGGCCAGGTCAATCCGGAACAGGTCGCCCGTGAAATCCGAGCCCAGATGGGGCGACTGCGCGACCTGGGGCTATCCATCGGCCATGTGGACAGTCATGCCCACCTGCATGTCTGGCCCACCCTGGCACCCATCATCCGCTCGGTCTGCCTGGAGTTCGGGGTCTCCGCCTTCCGCCTCCCCATCGAGAGTCTTTCCCTCTCCTGGCCGGGCGCGCTGCCACTCGGCAGGGTGCCAATCGCCCTGGCGATCTCGGCCTGTGCCCGGTCATGCCGCCGACACTACGCCACCCCGCCGGCTCGGGTCACGGACCGCTTTCTGGGCCTGCTGCACAGCGGACACCTGAATGAACGGGTGGTCGAAACCTGGCTGATCGCACTCAAACGGCAAGGGAACAACCACCTGACCGTGGAGATCATCTTTCATCCCGCCTACCCCGAAGCCCTTCCCGAACGCGTCCGGCTCGATCCCCAGCACGGCCAGTATGACTTCCTGGCCGAAACCCGCACCCTGGAACGGTTGCCCGCGCTGCTGGCCGAAATCAACGCCCGCGAACCGGGTCCGGAGTTGCGCCTCGACCTTCCGGACACCACGGATTGACATCTCCGCTGGCCACTCCCCCTTGGGATCGCGCCCCGATTCAGGAATGCGATTGCACTGGCCGGGAAGAGCCGGCTATACTGACGGTGGCGCAAGCGCGATAATGGAATGAAATCCTAAAGAGAACGTTTTCCAAGGCATGACACATCCATCCGACATGACCGCATCCGTCTCCCCACCCCTGCTTTCGGTCGTTGTACCGCTCTACAACGAAGAGCAGAACATCGAGCCCCTCTATCAGCGCCTGAAAGCCGCCTTGTCGCCTCTGGATCTCCGCCACGAATTGATCCTGGTGGACAACGGCAGCCGCGATCACACCCTCGCCATCCTGAAACGGCTGGCCAGCCTCGATCCGTGCGTCACCTACCTGACCCTCTCGCGCAACTTCGGTCACCAGGGGGGGTTGGTCGCCGGTCTGGAACATGCCCGTGGCGATGTCGTGGTTTCCCTGGATGGCGATCTCCAGCATCCGCCCGAGTTCATCCCCTCCATGATCGCCCAGTGGCGGCTCGGCTTCGACGTGGTGTACACCCTCAAACGCGATGACCGCTCGATCTCCTTTTTGCGCAAGCAGACCAACATCCTCTTCTATCGTCTCATGAGCCGTCTGTCGGGGTTGAACATCACCGTCGGACAGTCCGATTTCCGCCTCATGAACCGCGCCGCCCTCGACGCCATGCTCGCCCTGCCGGAGCGAACCCGCTTCCTGCGCGGTCTGGCCCAGTGGATCGGCTTTCGTCAGATCGGACTGGAGTTCCAGGTGGAACGACGCCACGCCGGCAACTCCAAATACCGCTTCAAGGATCTGGTCAACTTCGCCATCAACGGCATCTTCTCCTTTTCCATCCTGCCTCTGCGCCTGTTCACCCTGATCGGCTCCGGGGTATCCCTGCTGGCTCTGGGCTACGCGGCCTACAATCTGCTGATCACCTGGTACAAACAGTTCATGGACATCCCCACCGTGGCCGGCTACCCCACGCTGTCGGTCGGGATCTTCTTTCTGGGCGGGGTGCAACTGATCGGCATCGGACTGTTGGGGGAGTATCTGGGCAAGGTGTACGACGAGGTGAAACAACGACCCACCTACATCCTCCGCGAACGCTCGACCCCCCGGGAAGTCCCCGAAGAGAGGCCCGAATGAGTCGGGAACGCTCCGATGACGCCATGGAGGTGGTGATCCTGTGCGGAGGCCGAGGGGTCCGGCTGCGTCCCATGACCGATCACGTCCCCAAGGCGCTGGTGCCGGTGCATGGTCAACCGATGCTCGACCACATCATCCAGTTCCACCGCCGCCACGGAATGACTCGCTTCACCCTGTGCGTGGGTTACCTGGCCGAGCGGATCCGACAGCACTTCGACCATCGCGCCGATGCCGAATCCATCCGCTTTTCGGATGCCGGAGAATCGGCCAGCATGCTCGCCCGTCTGATGGCGGTGCGCGACATCACCCGCGAACGGCTCCTGGTGGTCTACGGGGATACCTTCATCAACCTGGATCCCCAACGACTTCTGGATCATCACCGGCAAAGCGGCGCCCTGGCCACCCTGGTCACCGCACCCATCCAGAACCCGTTTGGCGTGGTGACCTTCGACGCGCACCAGCGGGTGCTCTCCTTCGTGGAAAAACCCATCCAGAACCACTACATCGGCTGCATGGTCATGGAACGGTCGGCCTTCGACCTGATGGACGCGACCATGCTGGCCCAACCGGACGGATCCGGCTTCGTGGCGTTCGTGCAGCACCTGACGCAACGCCAACTTCTCTCCGCGTTCGTGCATGACGGCCTGCAAATCACCTTCAACACCGAGGGCGAATGGCAGCGGGCCGAACGGGATCTTGGACTCTACTACACCTTTCCGGAGCAGACATGACCTCTCTTTCTCGGCAACGCGTCCTGATCACCGGCGGATCGGGTTTCATCTTCTCCCATCTGACCCGCCGACTGGTGGCCATGGGGGCGGAAGTGGCCGTGCTGGTCCGCTATGGGAGCGTCATCGACAACGTGCGCATCGCCGATGTCTGGGATGACGTGCATGTGATCGAGGCGGACATCCGCGATCTGGATGCCCTGCGCGCCATCCGCGCCTTCGCGCCCCAGGTGGTCTATCACGCCGCGGCATACAACCATGTGGGGGGCAGCTTCGGCAAGTTCAACGAGGTGTTGGACGTCAACGCCAAGGGAACCGCCAATGTGCTGGAGAGTTGCGAGAATTTCGAGCGGTTCATCTACATCTCCACCTCCGAAGTCTACGGCCATCAGAGCGAACCGATCTTCGCGGAGAGCATGGAACCCCATCCGGTCTCGCCCTACTCGGTGGGAAAATTCGCCGGCGAACTTTACTGCCGCATGAAGATGGAGCGGATGGATCAGCCGATCGTGGTGTTGCGTCCGTTCAACGCCTTTGGCCCCTATCAGACGGTGCGGGCGGTGATTCCGGAGATGATCGAGGCCTGTCTGTTGGGCCGGACGGTCCGTTCCACCGAGGGACGGCAGACCCGTGAGTTCAACTTCGTGGAGAATCTGGTCGATGGTTTCGTGCTGGCCGCGGAGAAAGATGCCGCCATCGGTCAGGTGATCA
Source organism: Candidatus Magnetaquiglobus sp. (assembly GCF_058402785.1). NCBI lineage: Bacteria > Pseudomonadati > Pseudomonadota > Magnetococcia > Magnetococcales > Candidatus Magnetaquicoccaceae > Candidatus Magnetaquiglobus > Candidatus Magnetaquiglobus sp. Next base: position 160,471 of record NZ_JBZVFG010000003.1, on the reverse strand, counting down.
ATCTGGGCTCCGGCGAAGAGATCGCCATCCGCGATCTGATCACCCGCATCCATGCCGAAACCGGCTCGACCTCCAAACTCGAGATCGGCGCCCTGCCCAACCGTCCCACGGAGATCTGGCGCATGAGCGCGAGCAACGACCGGGCCCGCGAACGGCTCGGCTGGAGCCCTCGGGTCTCCTTCAACGACGGGCTCACCCGTACCATCGCCTGGTACCGGGAGTATCTGGCCCAGTTCAAGGATCGCGACTCCCGGCTATGCCGGTTGTGCCGGATCTGAAGCGTGCTCCTCCAGGCAGCCGGCGATCCCCTGCTCCAGGGTGATCGTCGGCGACCAGCCCAACGCCTGCCGGATGCGGTCGATGGCGGCGATGGCCTGATCGGTCGCGGGAGCGATCGACTCCGGTTGAAGGATCTTCAAGGGGGTGGCGCGCCGTTTTTGCAGCGCGGCGACCACATCCAGAACCGAACGCGCCACACCCGATCCGACATTGCAGATCTCGACCCCCGCCAAAGGGGTGAGCGCCGCCAGAAGAATCGCCCGACGCACATCCGCCAGATGGACGAAATCCCGACGCGCCTGGGGGGTCATCAGCCGTATGGTCTCGCCATGCATGGCCTGTCGGACCAGATAACCGATCAAGAACCGCTCCGACTGGCCAGGTCCGTAGACATTGAACAGCCGCAAGATCCGCACCGGAACCCCATGCGTGTCGGACCAGGCGCGACACGAAAGCTCCTCCTGCCATTTGCATTGACCATACGGATGGGGCGGATCGATCCTGCCGGACTCCTCATCCAGAAACCCCGTTGCATCCCGGGCGTAGACGCCGGAGGTGGAGATGAAGACCAGCCGCGCCCGGTTGCGCGCCGCGGCATGCAGGGCGTTGCCGATCCCGGCCCGGTGCATGGCGGCAGAGGCCTCGGGATCGGCCAGGAAGGCCTCCCGGCTGGCCGATGCCAGATGGATCAGCACATCGAACGCCGCGTCGAAGCTCTCCGGCGTGCGCATGTCGCCATCCAGAACCAGCGGATCGGCCCCGTGCGCCTCAAGCATGGGCGCCAAGCCGGCTCCGATCCAACCTCTCGCCCCGGTCAGGGCAACGCGGATTTTCATGGGAATCGTCGCCTCACCAACGAATCGGGTGGCCTCTCAGAGGCTGTTTGCAAAGGCCAAACAGCCGACGCGGGCCGTTCATGGCCCGCCAAATCGCGCAGCAATTTGAGAAGCACGAATCGGTTTCTTCGATATCGTGCAGGTTTGGTGATTCCATGCATGGAATCACCAAACCGTCTCTCATGGATCGATCGCCCCGACGATGCGCAGCGCCTCACGGCCCATCGACTGTCGCAAGGGGAGTTGCTCGCGGGCGCGCAAGAACAGATGCACGGCCACGGCCCAGGCAGGTTTGCCATCCCGCTCCACCCACCCCACATACCAGCCGTGCATCTCCCCCTTTTCAAGGGCGAAGCCGGTCTTGCCCAGCACGCGCGCCGCGCCGAAGCTCTCGGTGGGCAGCAGCCGTTTCAAGGCGGCGCGGGTCTGGTCCGAGAAGGGCACCTGGCCCAACGCCACGCGCCCGAGGAACGCGACCTGCTCGATGGGGGAGATCTTCAGCGGGCCATCCAGCCAGAAGCGATCCACCTGGGAGCCGATTTCGCGATTGCCGTAGTCGATCCGGGTCAACCACTCGGCCATGCGCTCCGGACCGATGCGCCGGGCGATCTCCTGGTAGACCGGCACCGCCGACACCGCCATCGCCTCCTTGAGGTTCAGATCCTTCTCCCAGGTCGGCAGATGGCGCGGCTTGCGGTCCCAGGGAAAAATCTCCGTTTCGCTGGTCACACCGCTCTCCAGGGCGATGAGGGCGTTGGGAATCTTGAAGGTCGAGGCCGGCAGGTGGCGTTCGCCACACGCGGCCTCGTTGGAATGGATGCGGGTGTGATCGGCCAGATTCAGCACCACCACGCACCCTTGCAGATTCTCGGCCTCCGGCAGGCGCGCCAGACGCGCATCATCCCCGGCCCAGGCCAACGAACCACTCAAGAGCATCCCAAACACAAGCCAGAACTGACAAAAAAAACGCAACGACATGATCCAAACCCCGCGACACGATGACCGGTTGGTTGAAGAGGATTGACCGGGGAGGAAGAATAACCTATTTTCCGATATGTTGCACCATACCCGCTCATTTTTCGCGCCAACCGGCCAAAATATAAAGAGTCGATCACCATGTGTCTGGCCATTCCCATGCAGGTAAGCACCATCCAGGAGGATGGGTTCGGCATCGTCGAAATCGACGGGGTGCGGCGTCTGGTCGGGCTGACGCTGGTGGATGAACCGCGGGTTGGCGATTATGTGATCGTGCATGCCGGTTTCGCCATCGAGATCCTGAAAGAGGCGGATGCCCTGGAGCGGATCGCCCTGTTCCGGGAGATGGCCCGGCTGTGGGACGAACAACAAGGGGGGGGCTCGGGTCTGGAGCCTGCCGCGCCATGAAGGGATTGAGCGATCCCGCCCTGACGGGCGCGGCGCGCCGGCTCACCCAAGCCATCCAGGCTTTGGCCGCGCGCCTGGCCAACGACGGACGCACCGTGCGCATCATGGAGGTGTGCGGCACCCACACCATGGCCATCGCCCGATCCGGCTTGCGTCATCTGCTCCCCGCCAACGTCATCCTGACCAGCGGACCGGGCTGTCCGGTCTGCGTCACCGGTCCCGGTTACATCGATGCCGCACATGCATTGGCCGAACGCGGGGCGGTCATCGTCACCTTCGGGGATCTGCTCCGCGTGCCGGGTTCGCGGCTCAATCTGGCCGAGGCGCGCGCGCGCGGCGGGGAGATCCATGTCTGCTACTCCCCCATGGAGGCGTTGAAACGCGCCCAGGCGTCGCCGGATCGCCAGGTGGTCTTTCTGGCCATCGGTTTCGAAACCACCGCCGCGCCGATCATCGCCATGCTCGATCTGGCGCGACGCGCCGGCGTCGAAAATCTCTCCCTGTTGACCGCCTTCAAATGCGTTCCGCCCGCCTTGACCGCCCTGATCGCGGATCCCGAAATCCGCATCGATGCCTTTTTGTGTCCCGGTCATGTCAGCGCCATCATCGGCGCGGATGCCTACCGCTTCGTGGCCGAAACCCACCGCATCCCCTGCGTGGTGGCCGGATTCGAACCTCTGGACATCCTGCTGGCCATCGAAGGGATCCTGAACCAGCTCGTGACCGGAGAGTCCCGCGTGGAAAACCAATACCAGCGCGTGGTCCGTCCGGAAGGAAACCTGAAGATCCAGCGTCTCATGGATCGCCATCTGATCCCGGCGGATGTGGATTGGCGCGGCATCGGGGTGATTCCGCACAGCGGTTTGGCGTTGCGACCCGAATTCCGGGCCTTCGACGCCGAGGCGCGCTTCGAACTCGTGGTGCAACCGGGCAGAATCCATGCGGATTGCCAATGCGGAGAGGTGCTCAAAGGAAAAATCACCCCGCCCGAGTGCCGGCTGTTCCGACGCGGCTGTCATCCGGATCACCCCATCGGTCCCTGCATGGTCAGCTCCGAGGGGAGCTGCGCGGCCTGGTTCCATTACGACCCTCCCGGCCACACGGAGGACAGCCATGGATGACGAACGGCGCGTGCTGCTGGCTCACGGCGGCGGCGGGCGTCTGTCGCGGGAGTTGATCGACCGGGAGATCGTGCCGCGCTTCGGTCGCGAAGCGTTGCAAGGGCTGCCGGATGCCGCCACCCTGGCGATGGATGGCACGGCGCTCCGTTTCACCACCGACAGCTTCGTGGTTCAGCCGCTCTTCTTCCCCGGCGGCTGCATCGGTGATCTGGCGGTGCGCGGCACCCTCAACGACCTGGCGGTGAGCGGCGGTCGCCCGCTCTACCTGAGCCTGGGGATGATCCTGGAGGAGGGACTGCCCTTGTCCATCCTGCGCCGGGTGCTCGACGCCATCCGCGCGGCGACGCGCCAGGCCGGGGTGTCGATCGTCACCGGAGATACCAAGGTGGTGCGACGCGGGCAGTGCGACGGGATGTATCTGGCCATGGCCGGCATCGGCGCCGGGTTGCCGGATTTCGCGCTTTCGGCCTCTTTCATCCGCCCCGGCGATGTCGTTCTGGTGAGTGGCACCCTCGGCGATCACGGCATGGCGGTGCTGGCCGCCCGCGAGAAACTGTTTCTGGAGAGCGCGCTGGTCAGCGATACCGCCTCGGTCTTTCCTCTGGTCGAGGCCGTGCTTCCCTGGGCGTCCGGCGTTCGATTCATGCGCGATCCCACCCGTGGCGGAATCGCCGCCTCGCTGCACGAGGCTGCCGTGGCCTGCGGCTTCGCGATCGACGAGGCATCCCTGCCCTTCGCGCCCGCGGCCATGACCATCGCCGAACTGTTGGGCATCTCCCTGTTGCACGCCCCCTGCGAAGGGCGCATCATGGCGGTGGTGGACGAAACGGTGGCCGAGCCGATCCTGAACGCCTGGCGCGCCCGGCCCGAGGGGATCGGCGCCGGTCGCATCGGACGGGCCGAGGGCGCGGCGGACCGGGTGACGCTCAAGACCCGCATCGGCGGGGTGACCCTTCTGGACATGCCCCACGGCGAACTGCTGCCCAGGATCTGTTGAACACGCCATGCATGAACTCTCCATCGCCCTCTCCCTGGTGGATCAGGTGCGCCGCATCGCCGAAAGGGAGTCCGCGACACGCGTCGTGTCGGTGCGGGTGCGCGTGGGGACGATGAGCGGAGTGGATGGGGAGTCGCTCACCTTCTGTTTTCCCATGGCCGCGCGGGAGTTCCCGATCCTGGAGGGGGCGCGGCTCGAGATCGTGGCCGAACCCATGCAATGGTTCTGCCTGACCTGCCGGAAGATCTTTGCCGGCGAATCGACCCAAGAGCGCGCCTGTCCCCAGTGTGGTGGCCTGGAGCACCATCTGACCGGCAGCGACGCCCTGACGTTGGAATCCCTGGAGGTGGCCTGATGTGTGAAACCTGCGGTTGCGCCGAAGCTCTGAATCACACCCATCCCCCTCATCCGGAGCATGACCACCCCCATGCCCATCCGGATCATGCGCACAACGACCCCTTCCACGGCGAACACACCCACGATGGCCATACCCACATCCACCCGCCATCCCCGGCGCGTACCGTGCGGGTGGAAAACGACCTGCTGGCCGTCAACCATGCCCTGGCCGAGGCCAACCGCCGCTGGCTGCACCACTATCGCATCCACGCCATCAATCTTATTTCATCCCCGGGTTCCGGAAAAACACTGCTGCTGGAGAAAACCCTGCGCCGCCTGCAAGGTCGCATTCCCACGGCGGTGATCGTCGGCGATCTGCAAACCGATCTCGATGCCCAACGGTTGCAAGGGTTGGGGGCGCGGGTCAAGCAGATCGAAACCGTCAACGCCTGCCATCTGGATGCCGAACGGATCAGTCAGGCCCTGCCGGGGGTGATCGACGCGACCACCCGGCTGCTGTTCATCGAAAATGTCGGCAATCTGGTCTGTCCGGCGGCCTTCGATCTGGGAGAGTCGGAACGGGTGGTGCTGCTCTCCACCCCCGAGGGCGAGGACAAACCGTTGAAATACCCGGTGCCGTTCGTCAAGGCGTCGCTGGTGCTGGTGACCAAGACCGATCTGACCCCGCACCTGACCTGGAAGCGCGACGTCTGCCTGGATGCCCTGCGCCGGGTCAACCCGGCGGCCTCGGTGCTGGAGTTGAGCGCCCTGACCGGAGACGGGATGGAGGGCTGGATCCACCATCTCGAACGAATGGTGCGACAGAACGGATGAACGATCCGGAGACTCCCGTCCGCTGGCACCTGCTCATCACCGGCGTGGTCCAGGGGGTTGGGTTCCGACCCGCGATCCATCGTCTGGCCACGGCGGCGCACCTGGGCGGCTGGGTGGAAAACCGCTCCGGCGGGGTCCATCTGGCGTTGATCGGCGTCGAACCCGCCCTGAAAGCCTTCCTGACCACCCTGCCCGAACGCATCCCCGCCCAGGCGCGCATCGACTCGATCGACCTCCTCGCCCAGGAATCGACAGATCCCGACGCCGCGCCCGAGCCGTTCCACATCCGCCCGAGCCAGGCATCCGCCGCGCCGCGCATCTCCATCCCGCCGGATCTGGCGGTCTGCCCGGCGTGCCTGGCGGAGATCCTGGATCCGGCCAACCGGCGCCACGGCTACCCCTTCACCAGCTGCACCGCCTGCGGTCCCCGTCATACCGTTCTGGAACGTCTGCCGTATGACCGGGACAACACCTCGCTGCGCCATTTTCCCCTCTGTCCGGCCTGTCGGGCCGAGTATGACGACCCCGCCGACCGCCGCTTCCATGCCGAAAGCACCGCCTGTCCGCGCTGCGGTCCGCACCTCAACCTGACCGATGACCACGGACACCCCCTGCCCGATCCGCCCCTGCCCGCCGCGCGTCGCGCCCTGGCCGAGGGCAAGATCCTTGCCGTGCGCGGTCTGGGCGGGTATCAGCTCATGGTCGATCCCTTCAACCGCGCGGCCATCGATCGTTTGCGGGCCCGCAAGAACCGTCCGGACAAACCGTTGGCGGTGATGGCCGCCTCCCTGGAAATCATCGAACGATACGGTCACCTCAGCCCCGCCGAGTCCGACCTGCTGCGCCATCCCAGCCAGCCGATCGTGATCCTGGATACCCGCGCCGAGGCCACCGGTCTCCCCCTGGACCGCCTCTCCCCGGACACCGCCACCCTTGGGGTGATGCTTCCCACCACCCCCTTGCATCATCTCCTCTTTCACCCCCTGCCCGAGGATCCCACCCCACCCTTCGATCTGCTGGTCGCCACCAGCGGCAACCCCTCGGGGGAGCCGCTCTGCATCGACAACGACGAAGCCGTGGCCCGCCTCGGAGAGGTCGCGGATCTCTTCTTGCAGCACGATCGCGACATCATCCGCCGCAACGACGACTCGGTGGCCGTGGTGCTGGAATCCGCGCCACAAATCTGGCGGCGTGCGCGCGGCTTCGTGCCCGACACCGTGCGCCTGCCATCCCCCCTGGGTCGCGACGTGTTGGCCATGGGCGCGGATCTGAAAAACACCTTTGCCCTGGGATTCGACGACCGGATCCTGCTCTCGCCCCACATCGGCGATCTGCGCGCCGCCAGAAGCGTCGATGAACTGGAATCCACCCTGCGTTCGCTGCTGGCCCTGTGGGGACGCCGACCGGGCGTGGTCGCCATCGATCTCCATCCGGACATGCAGTCGAGCCGATTGGGGGAGCGGCTGGCCGATGCGTTCGCCGCACCTCTGGTCCGGGTGCAGCATCACCACGCCCATGCCCTGGCCTGCATGGCCGAGCACGGGGTGGAAGCGGGGCTGGCGCTGGTCTTCGATGGGGTGGGACTGGGCACGGACGGGTTGGCCTGGGGCGCGGAGCTGTTGCACGTCACGCCGGTTGATTTCAAACGTCTGGCCACCTTCGCGCCCGCCCCGCTGCCCGGCGGGGATCAGGCGGTCTCCAGACCGGTCCGGCAGTTGATCGGACGGCTGGCAGGCGCCCATCTGGCGTTGTCCCCCGGGCATCTGGCCGCGCTCGGCATCCGTCCCGAGGAAGCCGGGATCTGGACCGGGCAGGTCCGGCGCGGGCTGAACGCCCCCCTGTCTCATGCCGCCGGGCGGTTGTTCGACGCCTTTGCCGCGTTGCTCGGGGTGGCCCCGGAGCGGATCACCCACGAGGGGCAGGCCGCGATTCGGCTGGAGTCCCTGGCACGCACCTGGCGGAAGGAAACGGAAAGCGCGCCGTATCGCAGCGAAGAACAACCGGACGGCCTGCTTCTGATTCACTGGGCGGAAAGTTTCAAGTGGGGAATCGACGCGCTGGCCATGGGCGCACCACCGGCGCGGCTTGCCCTGGGTCTGCATCGTGGCGTGGCCGAGGCGGCCTGTCGCATGGCCGAGCATGGCGCGGCGACAACCGGGGAGCGGACGATTTATTTAAGCGGCGGGGTGTTCATGAACCGGTTGCTGAATGCGCTGTTGCCACCCCTGTTGCGTCGGGCGGGTTTGAACCCGCGCGTCCATGCGCGCATTCCACCCAACGACAACGGTGTTTCGCTCGGTCAGGCGTTGGTGGCGGGGAGATGTTGACTTCAACCATCATAACCCGTGGCCAGTTTGATCGTTTCGAGCCGCTCCAACAACAGCTTCACCGCCTGCTGCTGAATCTTGATGAGGATCTCCGGCGGGAGATCGGAGTAGTGCTTCTCCTCGAGCTGAAACACCAACGACTCCTCCAGGGCGATGACGCTGGTGGAACGTACCTGACGGGAGACGAATTCGATCTCGCCGAAGATCGTGCCTGGTCTCAACAGGGCCAACACCTTCTCCGGCGCAAACCGTCGGATCACCTTGGCCGCGCCGGTGATCAACACGAACATGGTTCGATCCACGTTCCCCTCGCGGATGATCGTTTCTCCAGCCTTGCAGATCTCGAAATGACCGTTATGATAGACATGCGCCATTTCGGCATCGGTGAAATCGCGAAAGAAATCGATGCCGGCAACCGCTTTTTTCAGGGATTGCAGCGCGTCCAACGCCTCCATCGTCCATCACCCCACGCCCGACTTGATTGTTGAAGGAACCGCTCTTGGAAAACGACTGGATTGCCCTGCCTCGGGAACGACGCGCCATTCACCGTCCGACCGGATTGATCTTGGAATTCAAGGCCAACACCGATGGTTCCGGAAGTATGCGCGTCGATAGCCCCAATCCGCAAGTACTGCCGGAGTCGTGGCTGGCGAATGCCGAAGCGTTGGTACGGGAGGGATGGCTGGTGTATGCATCGGCGTCGGAGGTGGCCCTGTCGGAAGAGTGGGCCGCCGAAGCCGAAAAAGCCTCAAAGCCGGTCACTCCGGCCTGACATGGGCAGGACGGCGGGACAAAAGCCGGTCACTCCAGCCTGACATGGGCAGGACGGCGGGACAAAAGCCGGTCACTCCGGTTTGACATAGGCGGGACAGGATACCTGGGTGATCGGCAGATCCGGATGATCGACCCGCATGGCGGTGAGTTTTCCACCGTAGACACAGCCGGAATCCAATCCGATGAAACGTCCGTTCCGGCTCAATCCCTCGATCGCCCAATGGCCGTAAACGATCCGCTCACGCCCCGGCCAGTCAAGCAGGGCATGCCAGGGACGATACGGGGAGTCCGGCTCCAGCTTGAAGGCCGCGCCACCCGAGGCGCCTGGAATCGACCATACCACCCGGCCATCCGGCTGACAAATCCGCAGCCGGGTCATCACCGCCATGGCAAAGTGCAACCGGGCGGTCTCGTCCATGTCCAGGGATTCGATTTCGGGGAGATTGGCCGGATACCGGGCCAAAAACGCACGCAGGGTCGTCTCATCCGCGCGAAGGATGACGCCCAGGCGACGGGCGTAGTCCATGGCCTGGTCCAGGCTCCATCCCGAATGAAAACCGGCATGCACCATGCGCAGGTTCAGCTCCGGTTCGTGGTACACCAACGGGCGTCGCCGCATCCAGTCCAGAATTTCGTCCCGTTCCGGACAGGTGGTCAAGAATCCGAGATGTTTGGAAAAACCCTTCTCCGGAAAACCGAGAAGACCGTTGATGGCACGCAACTCGTGGTTGCCCATCAAGGAAACGGCGCGCTCCCCCTGGTCGCGCACGAAACGGATGGTGCCCAACGAATCCGGACCGCGACTGATGATGTCGCCGACAAAAAGCAGACGATCCCTGCCTGGCCGAAAACGAACCGCCTGGAGCAGGGTCAAAAGCTGCGGCAGACACCCATGGACATCGCCAATGGCATAAACAGCCATGCCACCACCCTCGAAATCAACGGGTCAATCGAACAGGTCGGGGCTGCCCCAGAGCGAAAACGGGGTGTGCACCAGATTGGCGTTGAAAAAGCGCGCATCGGTGGAGACCTCCCGACCGATCCAGTCGGGCAGATCGACCACCTGGTTTTCGTCGTGAAGCTCCACCTCGGCCATGATCAACCCCTGGTTGGCCCCGCGGAACTCATCCACCTCCCACACCACATCCCCGACCGGGATGCGATGGCGGGTCTTTTCGATCCAGGGACGCTCGCAGAGATTGTCGAGGATCGACTGGGCCTCCTCCCTGGGGATGGCGTATTCGAACTCCAGACGGGAGATCCCCTCGGAGACCCCCTTGATGGTGAGGGTGGCCTTGGGACCGGCGACACGCACCCGCACCACCCGTTCCTTGACCGTGGACAAAAACCCCTGCTGAAAATCCACGCCCTCGCCCAGTCCGCGCCAGCCGTCACCCTTGACCAGAAAACGACGTTCGATCTCCTTGCCCATGCTCTTTTGCGTCCCTTGATGTCAAACCAATCGTAACAGGCGTCCCATGGTTGGCGGGAGACCCCTGTCGTTCACAACCCAGCCAACCGTCAGGCGAGCAGATCCTCGCTCCACGGATCATCCATGCCCATCACCGTATCCTCGCCGCGCAACACCGAGGCAAAGGCGAGCATCGCCTTGCGGGCCGAGCCGATCGGGTAGTAACAGGCATCCCAGTTGTCGTTGCCCTCGCCGTCGTGCAGGGCGATCACATGATCGAACTTCCAGGCCTCGCGCATGTCGGTGAGGGCGCTGGCGCACCGTTTTTCGATCTCCTCCAGGTCGCGCAGCGACAGATGCATCTTCTGGCGAACGGCGCGATGCAGCAGCTTGCGGCGCTGCACCTCGGAGATGAACTTGTTCATATCCACGCCCAGAGGCAGAGATTTGAGATAGAGGATTTCATCCCGCGAGAGCGGGGAGAGAAAAACCGAAACCGCCGGGAATTGATCCAGCAACCCCACCTCGCGCAGGCGGGCCGGCAGGAAAGGGTTGCCTTCGAAGAAGGGGATCTGGCCGGCATCGAAGATGCGTTGCACCTGGGCGATTTCGAGGGCCTGCAACTCGCCGCGCACATCGGCGACGATGTAGCCGTCCTTGCCGCGCAGGGCTTCGATCTCGCCACGGGGACGGAAGAAGCAATCGACCCCCTCCTCCTCGCCGGGACGGGGGGTGCGATCGTTGAAGAGCACCAGTTGCTTGAAGCGGCCCATCAACTCCGGGTAGAACATCCGCATGCCGCGGATCAGGGGGGCCTTGCCGACACACGAGGGTCCGGCGAGCAAGACGATACGCTGCATCTTGGGTCAGAACTCCTTTTCTCGATACGACTCCAGCCGGTCGAGGATGACCGACCGGACCTGTCGGGCGCATCGGAAGGATCCGACACGCACGACCTGACAAACGCGCCAGGGTTCCGCCATCCGGACGAGCGACCGGGCATGCGCCACGGGCCGCGATCCGGATCAAGGCCAACCGGACGGTTTTTCGGCAAACGCTACAGATTGAGTTCGCGTTTGAAGATCGCCTTGTGGATATCGCCCAGGCTGACGATGCCCACCAATTTATCGCCATCCTCGACCACCGGGATGCGGCGGAAGCGGTGCAGATCCATTTGCGAGGCGGCCATGAGGATCGGATCCTTGGGCGACACGGAGAAGACCCGCGCGGTCATGAGATCCTCGACCTTCTTGGAAAGGATCTCTTCGTAGGACTCCTCCATGGACTCGAAATCGCGCTGTTTGAGCGGATCGTGCAGGAAGGTGCGATAGCCGGGCAGAAGACCGTTCAGGATATCCTTTTCGGAGATGATCCCCACCAGTTTGTTGTCTTCCTCGACCACCGGCAGACCGCTGATTTTGTTGGTGCAGAGGATGACGGCGACCGAGCGAACGGAGTCGGTTCTTTTGGCGGTACGCAGGTTGCGGGTCATGACGTCTTCGACAAGCATGGCGGTTCCCCTCGTTGAGTAGTTCTCGGGTTGTCGGGATGGCGTACTCCCGGTACGGCCTCAAGCGTTGCCCATAATCTGAAATTTGTCAAGCAAGAATTAATTTTTCCAAGGCAATACCGTATTTTATCTCGCATCGCAACATGCCATCACCAGCGCATCCTCGGGGCCGAAGGGACCGTGACGGTAATAACCGCGCCGAACCCCGATGCGGGTGAATCCCAGACTCTCGTAGAGCCGACGGGCCGGGACATTCGAGGCCCGCACCTCCAGCAACACCGTTCCGCCGGTTCGGGCTCGCGCCTCCTCGAGCAGGTCCGCGACCAGACCACGCCCCAACCCGCGCCGCCAGAACTTCGGCGCCACGCCGAGGATCAGCAGGTGCCATTCATCATGAATCAAGCGCGCCACCGCATAACCGACCACGGTGCGTTCCGGGGTGAGCAGAACCTTGCGCCAACCATCCAGGGTCAACTCCTCGGCGAGCATTCCGACGTTCCATGGCGCGGGGGCGATCTCCGCTTCGAGCGCCGCCACGGCGGCAAGATGGTCGGGCAAAAGCGCCTCCAGCCACAACCCGGCCATTTCGACTGGGGTCAATGGCCGGGCTCCTTGGCGTCGGCCTTGCGCACGTAGACCGGCTCCAGGGACTCCACCAGCCCGAGCGCCCCGACGGGGAGACAGGCTCCCATTTCAGCCAACCGTCCCACATCCAGGGACCAGTTTTCCGGCGGAAGGATGACGACCCCCTCGGTTTCGAGGCCGTGCCACGCCTCCGCATGCTGTTCCAGGGCGTTGCCGGTCAGATGCAGGGGACCGTCGCACATCGGCATCCAGGCCCGCAAGCGCGCAACCAGCGTCTCCGGGTCGCACACCAGCAACTCGGAGCGCAACCGGGGTGCGGTCCGCTCCTGAATTTCATAAAGCGCAGCATACACCTCTCCCCGCCGTGCGTCGAGCGTTGCCGCCACCCAACCCGAACAATTCGACCCGGCTGCCACCACCTCCAGGGTGGAGAAACCGGCCACCGGCACCCCGAGCGCCGCCGCCATCCCCTTGGCCACCCCCAGGGCGATGCGCGCGCCGGAAAAACTGCCCGGTCCCAGGGTCACGGCGATCCGATCCAGATCGCCCACCCGCCAACCGAGCCTGGCCAGTTCCGCTTCGAGGGCGCGCGGCAACGACACCACATGCCCTTCCGCCCCCTCGAACCCGACCTTGCCCACCACCCGCCCCTCCGCGAGCAGCGCCAGGCCACCACGCGGAAAGCAGGTATCCATTGCCAGGATTTTCATGCAAAAAAGCGGCGCACCGCCTCCAGATCGTGGGTCACGGGAGCCGCCGGCAGGCTCTCCAGAAAAAACCGTCCATACCACTTGCCGGTCAAACGGCGATCCAGCACCACCATCACCCCCCGATCGGCACTGGTGCGCAGCAGGCGACCCAACCCCTGTTTCAACGTCAGAATCGCCTGGGGCAACGAAAGTTCCCGAAAAGCGTTGCGACCGTTGGTTTCCAGCCAACGTTGCCGGGCCGCCACCATCGGTTCGCCGGGAGAGGCGAAGGGCAACCGGTCCACCACCACCAGGGAGAGGGTTTCGCCGGGGGCGTCCACCCCCTCCCAAAAGCTCGACACCCCGAGCAGCACCGAGGAGGTCTCCTTCTTGAAGGCATCCAGCAGCGCCCCCTTGGCCGCCTCGCCCTGGGTGAGCAGACGGTAGGGAATCCGCCCCTCCAGACCGGTGCGGGCCAACTCCAGCATGCGGAAGCTGGTGAACAGACAGAGCGCCCGTCCGGAACTCACCGTCAACAGGGTGATCAGTTCATCGACCACGGCGCTGGCATACTCCACGTCCACCGGATCCGGGAGATGGCGCGGGAGATAAAGAAGGGTGCGATTCGGGTAGTCGAACACCGGCGGCAGACGACAGGTCTCGACCCCTCTGTTCATCAGGCCGAGCTGCTCCATGAAAAAGACGAACCCCTGCTCCCCCGGTCCCGAGGTCAGGGTCGCGGAGGTGAACACCGCCGTCTTGATGCGCGGATAGAGCAGTCCGTTGAGGATCGGACCGGTTTCCAGGGGGGCCGCGGAGAGAAAGATCCCCCGGTTGCGGGTTTCGTACCAGTAGACCCGCGCCGGATCGTCCAGGGCGCGGATGGTTTTCACGGCATCGAGCATCTCTTCGACACGCCGTCCGCAGTTGGCCAGGGCCACGGAGCGGGACCGATGGGGTTCCAGGACGTCGCGCAGCCCATGCACCGCCCATTCGACCTGATAGAACGCCTGGCCGGCCTCCCCTTGCAGATCCTCGGGGGTGAGCGCGGCACGCAGATCGTCGAAGGGAAAGGCGTTGCGCAGGCGAAAGGTCGCCTCTTCCATGCCGACCAGCGCCGCCAGCACCGCGTCATCGCCACCCCCCACCTCCTCGAACTCGCGGCGGATGTCGCGGGTCACGTCCCGCAGCTTGTAGTTGCTCACCTCGATGGCGAAGAATCGGGTGGCCACATCCGGAATGCGGTGCGCCTCGTCGAAAACCAGGGCATCGTACTCCGGCAGGATCTCCCCGAACCCCCCCTCCTTGACCGCCAGATCGGCAAAGAAGAGATGATGGTTCACGACCACCAGATCCACCTTGCGTGCCCGCTCCCGCGCCAGATTCAAGAAGCAGGCCTGATAATCCTCGCACTTGCGGCCCAGGCAGAAATCCCCGCCCGCGTGGACCCCCTGCCACAACCCCAGACTCTCCGGCATGTCGCGCAGCTCGTCCTTCTCGCCGGTCCCGGTCTCCCGCGCCCAATTCTCGAGCCGTGCCACCCAGGCCCGTTCCCGCTCGGGCACCGCCACCCCCCCATGCCGGAACCCTTTCCAACGGTACAGACAGAGGTAATTGGCCCGTCCTTTCAAGGCCGTGGCGGTGAAGTCGCGTTCCGTGGCGCGCCGCACCAGGGCCAGATCCTTCTCCATGATCTGATCCTGCAACGCCTTGGTGGCCGTGGAGACGATCACCTTGCGTCCAAGGCTCAACAGCGGCAGCAGATAGGCCAGGGTCTTGCCGGTCCCGGTCGGGGCCTCGATCAGCAGCAGACCATCCTGGACGGTGGCGGCAAGGATCCGTCCGGCCATCTCGGTCTGGGCCGGGCGCGCCTCGTAGCCGGGCAGGGTGGCGGCCAGGCGACTCTTGGCCCCCAGCAGACCCTCGACCATTTTTTCCACCTCGGCAGACGTCATCGCGTATCCAGATTCAAATGGGCATGATCAATCGATATCAAGCTTACTCCCGATCACGAACGCCTCGCAAGCATTGCCGCCCGCGGCTCAAGTTTGATAAGATGGATGGATCATGAAAATCGCCCGAGCCTTCACCTTCGATGCGGCCCACCGCCTCGTGCATCACGACGGCAAATGCCGGCGCATGCACGGTCACGGCTACCGGCTGGAACTGGTCTTCACCGGTCATCCGCGCCTGCCCGCGCCCCACGAACCCCAATCCGGCTTTCTGGTCGATTTCGGCCACCTGGATCGCCTCGTGCGCCAGGAACTGATCGAACCCCTCCTCGATCACCACCTGCTCAACGACACCCTGCCGCAACTCCCCTACCACTCCGCCGAATACCTGGCGGCATGGATCGTCGGCTGGTGCATGCACCATCTGGATGATCGCGCCGAACTGGGCGACACCCGCATCGCCCACGCCCGCCTCTGGGAGAGCGACAAATCCTGGGCCGAGGCCACCACGGACGACGCCATCGCCCTGGGCTTCGCCCCGCGATGAACCCAACCACCCCGCTCGTGTATCCGATCTGCGAGATCTTCGCCTCGATCCAGGGCGAGGCCACCTGGAGCGGTCGCCCGATGCTCTTCGTGCGCGCCTGGGGATGCCCCCTCGCCTGCCCGTGGTGCGACGAACCCCTGCACCGGGACCCCGCCGCCAAACGTCTGCTCCCGGCAGAGGCGATCCTGGCCGAAATGAACCGCCTCGCCCCCGGCCTGCGCGCCGTGGTGCTGACCGGTGGGGAACCCCTGGCCCTGCCGAACCTCCCAACGCTGGTCCAACGGTTGAAAAAGGCCGGCTACTGGATCGCCATGGAGTCGAGCGGGGTCGGCGGCCCGCTGCCCGACCCCATGGTGGACTGGCTCACCCTGTCGCCCAAAACCCCGGTGGATCCCGAACTCCTGCTGGCCGCCGACGAAATCAAATTCGTTCTGGGCGCGACGGGGGGAGATCCGGAGGCCATCCTCGCCCTGACCAAACACCACCTCAACATCTGGGTGCAACCGCGCGCCAACGGGACGACGCCGGATCCCAAGGCCGTGGCCCGCTGCCTGGAACTGGTCATGGCCGCCAAGGGACGGCTGCGCCTCTCCACCCAGATTCACAAATTCCTCGGCGTCCGCTGATGGTCATGGCCGCCAAGGGACGGCTGCGCCTCTCCACCCGGATTCACACATTCCTCGGCGTCCGCCGATGCTCATGGCCGCCAAGGGACGGCTGCGCCTCTCCACCCGGATTCACACATTCCTCGG
>NZ_JBZVFG010000003.1:118026-144038 GCF_058402785.1 Candidatus Magnetaquiglobus sp. | reverse complement strand
CAAGGGACGGCTGCGCCTCTCCACCCGGATTCACACATTCCTCGGCGTCCGCCGAAAGGCCGTTTGGCATTCGTCAAATCAGTCTCCAAGAAAAAATCGTGCCTGGATGGTGATTTTCGTGGCGTGACGCTTTGTCTGGGGAATCCGTTCGTGGTATATGTTTCAGTTTGGCCGAGTCAGAACCCCAAACGCTCCCAAGCGTTCTTCAGCCAATCTTGAAACCGAACATCATCAAGGCAACAGCACGGATTGAGCTTCAATGAAACCTAGCCATTGGTTGGTCGTCGGCGCCGTCACCCTGGTCACCCTGAGCCTTTGGGCCTGGTTCAACCGCCCGCTGGAAGAGCCCCTCTGGCCGGATCGGGTGATGGGCTTCGCCTTCGCACCCTATCGCGCCGATCAGGATCCGCAAAAAGGGATCCACCCCTCCGAAGCCCAAATCGACGAGGATCTGGCCCTGCTCTCCGGAAAAACCCACGCCGTGCGTTCCTACACGGTCGAAGGGGTGATGGCCTCGATCCCCAAACTGGCCCACAAACACAACATCAACGTCATGGTGGGGGGCTGGATCGACTCCGACGACGCCAAAAACGAAGCCGAAGTCAACCGCCTCATCAAAACCGTCAACGCCAACGCCCAAAACGTGGTGCGGGTGATCGTCGGCAACGAATCGATCCTCCACGACCGGTTGCCGGTGGAAAAACTGATCGGTTATCTCAAAAAAGTCCGCTCCTCGGTCAATGCGCCGGTCTCCACCGCCGAACCCTGGCACATCTGGCTCAAATACCCGGAACTGGTCAAACACACCGACTTCATCGCGGTCCACATGCTCCCCTACTGGGAAGGGATCGCCCAGGAAAAGGCCATCGACTACATCGTCATGCGCATGAACGAACTGCGCGAGGCCTATCCCAAGAAACCGATCGTCATCGGCGAGGTCGGCTGGCCCAGCGACGGTCGCACCCGCATCGACGCCAAGGCCACCCAGGCCGATCAGGCCACCTTCCTCAGACGCTTCCTGGCCCGGGCCAACAAGGAAAAATACGTCTACTACGTCATCGAGGCCTTCGATCAACCCTGGAAAGCCAACTCCCTGGAACGGGGCGTCGGCTCCTACTGGGGGGTCTACAACGCCGATCGCCACCCCAAATTCCCCTTCCACGCGCCCATCGTCTCCATTCCCCAATGGTATGTCCTGGCCGGGGCGTCGATGTTCGTGGGATTGCTGGCCATCACCCTGCTGTTCCTCGACAGCCACGGCATGCGCAAACGGGGACGGTTCTTCCTGGCGATCCTCTCCTACGGCATCGCCTCGCTGGCGGTCTACGTGGTCTACGACTACAGCCAGCAATATCTCACCGGCGGAGCGATGATCTTCGGCCTGTTGCTGGGATTGGGCATGATCGGGGTGATCGTGGTGCTCCTCGCCGAAGCCCACGAGTGGGCCGAGGCGGCCTGGGTGCAGGCCCGGCGCCGCGATCTCAAACGCCCCGAAGTCGCGGACGAATCCCAACTCCCGTGGGTGTCGATCCATGTCCCGGCTTACAACGAACCCCCGGACATGATGATCCACACCCTCGACTCCCTGGCCCGGCTCAACTATCCGAACTTCGAAGTCCTGGTCATCGACAACAACACCAAGGATCCGGCCATCTGGCAACCGGTGCGCGACCACTGCGCCAAACTCGGCGACCGGTTCCGCTTCTTCCACGAGGATCCCCTGGCCGGCTTCAAGGCCGGCGCCCTGAACTTCGCCATGCACCAGACCGATCCCCGCGCCGAAGTGATCGCGGTGATCGACAGCGACTACCTGGTGAACGGCGACTGGCTGCACGAACTGGCACCCCACTTCCAAAAACCGGAAATCGCCATCGTCCAGGCCCCCCAGGACTACCACGACCAGGAAGAGAGCCTCTTCAAGTCCATGTGCTATGCCGAGTATCGCGGTTTCTTCTACATCGGCATGGTCACCCGCAACGAACGCAACGCCATCATCCAGCACGGCACCATGACCATGGTACGCCGTTCGGTGCTCGAAGATGTGGGCGGTTGGGCGGAGTGGTGCATCACCGAAGACGCCGAATTGGGACTGCGCATCTTCGAAAAAGGCTATCAGGCCCTCTACGTGCCCAAGAGCTACGGGCGCGGGGTGATGCCCGACACCTTCATCGACTTCAAGAAACAGCGCTTCCGCTGGGCCTACGGCGCGGTGCGCATCATGCGCGCCCACATCAAGGAACTTCTGGGCGTGCGCGAAACCAGCCTCAGCTGGGGACAACGCTACCACTTCCTGGCCGGCTGGATGCCCTGGGTGGCCGATGGCCTGAACTTCGGCTTCAACATCATCGCCCTGGCCTGGTCCCTGGCCATGATCATCGGCCCGCAATACGCCGACGCGCCATCCGTGGTGTTCAGCATTCTGCCGTTGATCCTGTTCGCCTTCAAAATCCTCAAACACCTGCATCTCTACTACACCAACGTCGGCATCCGACCCATGCAATCCCTGGCTGCGGCCATCGCCGGACTGTCGTTGACCCACACCATCTCCATGGCAATCATGCAGGGGTTCTTCGGCGGCGAAAAACCCTTCTTCCGCACCCCCAAGAAGGCCGAGGGACACCGCTTCTGGCATGCCCTCTCCGAAGCGCGCACCGAAACCATCCTGATGCTCTCCTTCTGGATCGCGGCCTTTGGCATCAAGCTGCGGGTCGGCTTCGACTTCTTCGACACCCGCGTCTGGGTGGGCGTGCTGCTGGTGCAATCCATGCCCTATGCCATCACCCTGCTCATGGCGGCCATCAGCGGTCTGCCGGCCAAACGCCTGCCGGTTCCAAACCCCCATGCCACCTCGGAGGATAACGTCCCAACCCCGGCATCCGAGTCGAACGCGACATGATCGCCCATTCGCCCCCTCCGCCCGTCAAGTCGGCACCATCATGAACACCGCCCTCATCCAAAGGCTGCTGGTGAACCGCCACACCCTCTTCGTGGCCGGCATGTGCCTTTATCTGTTCGCCACGGATGAGCTGATCGAGTGGACACGCGGGGTCTGGCGCATGGAGATACCGTTGTTCGTGTATCTCTACTGGCTGATGAACGGTTTCATCCGCCCCTCCCGACTGCAACCGGTGATCGCGGTCATCCCCCTGCTCACCCTCTACCTCATCCACGACTATTATTTCCTGCGCTTCTTCCGCATCCCCAAGATCAACGACATCGACCAACTGCCGGAGCTGATCGGCGTGCTCGGGATGACCGGCAACCTGGTGCTGTTCGGTCTGCTCGCGCTGCTCGTCCACCTGATGTACCGGTTCATCCGCTTCACCCGGAACGCCCTGCTCCAGTCGATTCCGGCCATCCTGATCCTGGGCATGCCGTTCGTTTTCCCCGTGGGCTACATTCAACTCTTCACCGAACTCTCCTACGAGTTGATCCACTACGCCACCCTCGTCAACGTCGAAAAAAACGGACGCCTGGTCACCGCCCTCTACAACGAAGCCAAGCGCCGCGACACCTACAGCCACATCGATCAATACCGCGACATCGACAAACTGACCATGCGCCTGCCCCCGGAGTGGGAAACCCCGGACAAAAACAACGGGCGCAACGTCCACATGATCGTCATGGAGGGGTTTCTCGATCCCACCCTCCTGGCCAACCTCCCGAAAACGATCAAGCCGGTCCATCCGGATCTGACCGCCCTGTTGGGCAAGCGGCAGGGACTCTCCATCTCGCCGGTGTTCGGCGGCTACACCTCCCAGGCCGAATTCGAGGTGTTGTGCGGCGTTCCGGCTTTCCAGGAGTTCGACGAGATCGAATTCAACGTCTTCTCCGGTGCCGAAACCTACTGTCTGCCGCGCGTCCTGCATCGACTCGGGCTGCACACCATGGCCTCCAACGGCTTCAAGCCCGACTTCTTCAACACCATCCCGGCCTATCGCGGCATCGGGTTCGACGCGGTTTACTTCTCCAAGGAGTACACCCCCACCGAAAACACCTATCTGACCCGTGGCGGGGAAGAGGCGGAGAACAAATATTTCTTCGACGCGGATCTCTATGAACAGAACCTGGCCTTCGTCAAGCAGCGTCTGGCCGACAAGAAACCGTTCTTCAACTACGTCCTGACCGTGTACGGTCACTTCCCCTTCGAACCGGGCAGCCGCATGGGCCCGGTGCTCTTCAAGGATACCGGCCTGCCGTGGGATCTGGAGCGGATCGTCAACCAGCACTACTACCGAAGCAAGGCGCTGGCCGACTATCTCAAGCAGCTTCTCACCCTGGATCCCGACTCCCTGATCGTGCTGGTCAGTGACCATCTCCCGCCCCTGGAGGGGGGATTCGAAACCTATGACAAGCTCGGTTACCTGAAATCCGGGCCCAAGGATCGTTTTCACCGCAACCGTTTCATCGTGTTCCGGGACGGCAAGGCCGAAACCCATCCGATTTTCCATCACTACAACATCTATCGGCTGATCCTGGATTATGTAACCAACGGCCAATACTGCAAACTCAAGCCGTGCAATTTCACCTATCCGCTCTCCAACGAGGCGTTGCGCGACGACTACCGCATCATCATGGGGCTGGCTTCGCGCCAGTGAACCCATGACCACCGGTCGCAAACCTTCCGCTTCCGGATCGACCACCCCGCCGCTGGCGGACCGCATGCGTCCGCTGGATCTTTCCGAACTGCTCGGCCAGGAGCACCTCACCGCGCCGGGCAAACTGATCTATCAGGCCATGGCCGTGGATCGCCTCCCGTCGTTGATCCTCTGGGGACCCCCAGGGAGCGGCAAGACCACCCTGGCGCGCATCATCGCCGCGCGCACCGCGCAACGATTCGAAGCGCTCTCGGCGGTGCTCGACGGGGTGCGCGAGGTGCGCGCCGTGGTGGAGCGGGCCAAGGAGGCCCAACCTCAAGGAACGATCCTGTTCGTCGATGAGATCCACCGTTTCAACCGTGCCCAGCAGGATGCCTTTCTGCCGTTCGTCGAACAGGGGACGATCATCCTGATCGGCGCCACCACGGAAAATCCCTCCTTTGCCTTGAATGGCGCACTGCTCTCCCGCTGTCGGGTGGCGGTGTTGAATCCCCTGGATGCCGACACGATCCGACGGCTCCTGGAACGGGCGGTCGAGGACGCGGAACGGGGACTGGGCGGTCTGCATCTCCATCTGGAAGCGGAAATCCTGCCCGCCATCGCCGACCTGGCCGATGGGGATGCCCGCTATGCGTTGAACCTGCTGGAGGTGCTCACCGGGCTGTATCGCGCGGAGATCGCGGCGGGTCAACCCCTCACCCTGGAGGGGTTGCGGCAGGCGTTGGAACGTCGGGCGCTGCTGCACGACCGGGTGGGCGAGGCCCATTACAACCTCATCTCCGCGTTGCACAAATCGCTGCGCGGCTCGGACGTGGATGCCGCCCTCTATTGGCTGGCGCGCATGGTCCAGGGTGGCGAGGACGGGTTGTACATCGCCCGACGTCTGATCCGGTTCGCCTCCGAGGATATCGGCAACGCCGATCCCCAGGCGTTGACCATCGCCCTGGCGGCCAAGGAGAGCTATCACTTTCTCGGCTCGCCGGAGGGGGAGCTGGCCCTGGCGCAGGCGGTGGTCTATCTGGCCACCGCGCCCAAGAGCAACAGCGTCTACACCGCCTTCGGACGGGCCACGGAGTGCGCCGGTTCCTCCGGTTCCCTCGGTCCGCCGCTGCACATCCGCAACGCCCCCACCCGTCTGATGCGCGAGCTGGGCTACGGCAAGGATTACCGCTATCCCCACGATCACGAGGAGGGGTATGTGGCCGAGGAGTATCTGCCCGAGCCGCTGCGCGGTACGCGCTTCTATCAGCCGGTCGAACGGGGCTTCGAACGCGAGATCGCCAAGCGTCTGGCCTATTGGCAGGGACTCAAGAGCCGGGCGCGGTCGTGAGGCGCGCCGACTGCTCGAGATTGATGTGATTTTTGGGCTCCACGACAACAACGCCATCATCGTTGTCGGTATTTTTTATGAGCGGATGGACCTTCCTGCCAGGCCGAAAGCATCATGAGCATCATACGGAAGAAGAGATCAAGAGTCTGAAACGCACGTTCGAACGTCAAACCAAACCAGAGACGGCATCCGTCGCCAGCCGCTCTTGCCACCAGATCCGCCCTACTCCCAGTTGAGCGACAGCTGACCGGCCATGGGTTTGCTTTTGCGCGGGGCGCCGACGCGACCTTTGCGCCGTTCGATCCACCCCTCCTCCAGCGCCTCGAGAAAAGGGGAGATGGTGCGGGTTTGCACCGTGCCGCGCCAGAAGCGCTTGCGGGACCAGCTCACGAACAGGGTCTCCCTCGCGCGGGTCATGGCCACGAACAGCAGTCGCCGCTCCTCTTCCACCGACTCCGCCGTCTCCTCTTCCCCGTCTCCGAAACGCCACGGAACCATCCCGTCCTCGCAGCCGATCACGAACACCACCCGGTATTCGAGTCCCTTGGAGCCGTGCATGGTCAGCAGGGCCACCCGTTCGGCACGCGGGTCGAGCCAGTCAACCTCGGCACCCAGGGCGATCTCGGCCAGGAACGCCTCCAGATCGCTCCCATGCCGTTCGGCCATGGGCATGAGCCAGGCCAAGGCCTGGGCCACATCCGGGTCGCCCGGTGCGGTGAGGGACGCAACCGCATTCAACCGTTCGACCAGGGCACCCGATCCGCCACGTTTGGCGAGCGCCTCCGACAGGCTCTTGACCCCGGCGTGTTCGCGCAGGCGGGCATGGGAGCGTTTCTGATAGGGGATTCCGGAGCGTTCCAACGCCTGGCAGAGGGGTGCGGCCAGAGCATCGGAGCGGTAGAGCACCGCGAAATCGGCAAAGGCGTACTCACCCGAGGCGTGGCCATCCGCCTGACCGCTGGAGAGGGACTGAAAGCCGTGTCCGCCCATCAAACCCTCGATGGTGGAGACCACGAACTCCGCCTCGGACTGATCCGAGGCGGCGGCGTGCAGCACGATGCGGCGCGCATCGGGAAGCATCGGCATCAGATCGCGTTCGCGTCGATCGTTGGCGCGCGCCATCATCGCCAGGGCGCCGCGCACGATCGCCTGACCCGAGCGGTAGTTGCGGGTCAACCTCACGGTGGCGAGGGTGGGGAAGTCACGGGCCAAACTGTCGAAATAAACCGGACTGCCGCCACGAAAGCCGTAGATGGACTGATCCGGATCGCCGATGGCGCACAGATCCCCGTCCGGTGCGACCAGATGGCGCAGAAGGGCATACTGGGTGGCGTCGATATCCTGGAACTCATCGACGAAGATGGCCCGATGTCGCGCGCGCAGCTCGGCGACCAGATCCGGCGCGCCATCCAGCCACGCGACCGGCAAGGCGACCAGATCCTCGAGTTCCACCAGGCCCCGTTTGCGCAGGGCGGCGCGGTGAAAGGCCAGGGCCGTGGTCAGCTCCCCGGCCTTCGGATCCCCGGCTTCGATCCCCCCCCGGCGCAACCTGGAAAACTGCTCCAGCCGTTTGCCGGCCTCGGCGCGGGTCACCCCCAGATCCTCCATCAGCCGTCGTGCCGCCTCGGCCTCGGCGGCGATCGTCATCCCTGGCGAATCGTCGAAGCGGGCGGCGTGACGGCGGATCAGCGACCAGCCGAGGGCATGAAAGGTCATCACCGGGATGCGGCGGGCCACCGTTTCATCCAGCAGATGGCCGAGCCGTTCGCGCATCTCCTCGGCGGCCCGGCGGGTGAAGGTGACCGCCAGGCCGCTCTCCGGCACGCCGCCGGCGCGGACCCAGCCGGCCAGGCGGTGGGTCAGGGTGCGGGTCTTGCCGGTGCCCGGTCCGGCCAGGATCAACAAAGGCCCGTGACCGTGGCCGGCGGCCAGGGCCTGGGCCTCGTCCAGGCCGTCCACGGTCGTGGCGGGGGCGGCGGTTCCGGTCGGGCGCGGGATCCTCTCTTCCATGCGCGCCGGGATCATTTTTTCGGGACTCTTGCGCGGTGGAGTCGGGTTTTTGGGCGCGCGCTCCTCGATCTCGCCAGGTACGAACAATCCTGCCGCGCTCCGACTCGTGCGTTTCTCCTCGGAGAAAACCCGAATCACGCCGAATTCGCCGTCGTAGCCACCGGAGCGGATCACCTCGCCGCGTCGTACCCGTGCGATCGCCTCGGCCAGGCGCACCGATCCGTGGGTACGGATCTCTTCAACCGGCACCTCCTCCAGAATGGAGAGTTCCGGACCCAGGCGACGCAGCAACTCGTCGTAGGCGCGGTTGACCCGGTTGGAGGTCACCCCCATCCCTTCGACCTCGGCGATGATCTCCGGCAGGGGGATCATGGACAAAAACGGCGCGGCGGTGGCCGGGCGGTCCCCCCCTTCGGGACGCACCGCCAGCTCCTCGACCCGGTTCAAAACCCCGACCGTCACCCCCTTGCCGCACACCGGGCAGAGTCCGTTCAACCGTCTCGTCTCCACCGGATCCAGGCAGACCCGGCAATCCCGATGGCCATCGAGGTGGTATTTCCCCTCCTCGGGGAAGAACTCCACGGTGCCGGCGTACCCGTCGCCGGTTTTCAGGGCTTGCACCATGGCGAAGTAGTCCATGGCCGAGGTAAACACGGTCGCCTCGCGAGCCACCTTGGACGGGGAGTGGGCATCCGAATTCGACACCAGGCGATAGCGATCCAGGCTGGCGATGCGCCAGTTCATCGGCGGATCCGAGGAGAGGCCGGTCTCCACGGCAAAGATGTGGTCGGCCAGATCGCCGTAGCACTCCTGGATCGAATCAAAGCCGGATTTCGACCCCAGGGCCGAAAACCATGGAGTCCAGATATGCGCCGGAATCAAGAAGGCATCCGGATCGGCCTCCAGGGTGATCTCGAGCAGGTTTCTCGAATCCAGTCCCAGGATCGGGCGTCCATCGGAGTTGAGGTTGCCGATCCGGCCCAGGCGTTGATTGAGTCGCCTGGCCGCCTCCAGCGACGGCACGCCGATGACGTGATGGACCTTGCGGGTGAAGTCGCCTTTTTTGTAGATGGTCGAGATTTCGACGGTCAGCAGGAAGCGGGTCGATTCGCCCGCGCGTGGCATGGCGTTCGGCTGGTCGAGTCCTTCGTTCACCCGGCGTTCGAGTTCCGGGGTGAGGCGACGGAGGCCGGGTTCGGCCTCGACGGTCTCCTCGGCGATGGCGGCCAGCCAGGCCGGGTGGGTGAAATCTCCGCTGCCGAGCACCGCGATCCCCTTGCGGCGCGCCCAGAGGGCGAGGTGTGTCAGGTCGCAATCGCGGCTGGTGGCGCGGGAGTATTTGGAGTGGATATGCAGGTCCGCGAAAAAGCGCATGCGTTGGGCTCTCTTCTGACAGTTTCAAATTCACGGTGACGGGTCTGGTCCGGGTGGGTTATTCTCGCGGACGGTCGCGAACAGGATACCAGTCCACGGAGTCCAGGGGCCAGTGGCCCTGGCCGGTGCATGTCGGAGCCCCGCGACACGAAATCAACACCTCGGAGGCGCTGCCTCCGAACCTCCGCCGGGGAGCTTCGATCCCCCGTCCCCCGTGACAGTCGCAGACCGGAATCGTCCCCTTCACCTTTCAGGAGCACCCCGCACCATGCCACGCTTCTCGCTCGACCACGAGGCCGACTACCAGGCCTGGAAAACGCAGAAACTCACCGATTACCCCACCCGACTCGCTGATCTGGTCGTCGAGGTGCGCGACCCCTTCGACCTGACCCGAGGCGAGGTCGAAGCGATCCTGTCACGCTGCGCCAAAACCAACATGGCCCTCTTTTGTCTCACCCACCCGGAACGAATCCACCAGAACCCACTGCCCGCCATGACCGCACGACTGGGCATCTCGGAGATCGACCACAACCTGGGCGCCGACGGCGCAGGACTCTCCGCCCTCACCCCCGGTGGTTCGAAACACGCCCCGTTCGCCCACTACATCCCCTATCGCGAAGCGGCCATCGGCTGGCACACCGATGGCTATTACAACCCCGCCAACCACCCGGTCCAGGCCCTGTGCCTGTACTGCGAACGCCCGGCCCACGAAGGAGGCGAAAACGACCTGTTGGACCACGATCTGGTCTATATCCATCTGCGCGATCACCACCCCGAGGCCCTCGACGCCCTCATGCGCCCGGATGCCATGACCATCCCGGCCCGCCTGGAGAACGATGGCGCCATCGCCCGCCCGGAACGAAGCGGACCGGTCTTCGCATACACCCTCTCGGGCCTGCACATGCGCTTCACCAACCGCGTCAAAAGCATCCGCTGGCGCGACGACGACGCCATCCGCCAGGCGGTGGAGATCGTGCGCGGCCTGTTCGCGGCCAAGGAACCCATCCAGTTCCGGGGACGGCTGGAAAAAGGCTGGGGACTGATCAGCAACAACGTGCTGCACACCCGCGCCGCCTTCTCCGATCCGCCCGAAGCCGAAAAACGGGTGCTGTACCGCGCCCGCTTCTTCGACCGGTTGCCGCGCACGCCCTGATCCGGTCACGACACTCCCGGCGGTGCGGTATCATACCCCCTTCCGCCGCACCGCCGGAGTGATCAAAATTTGGCATGGCGTAGAATTTGCAGGTTGTCGTTCATCCCAAACCATCAGTATGTCAGGTGACGACGATGACAACCACTCCCATCACCATGCCGGATCTCTCCCTCCAGGCCACCAGCACGCGGGACAACCGCCCGCGCGCCTTCTCCACGAACGGCAGCCCGTTCAACGAACTGCTCATGCAGGCCGTGGGAGAACGCGCCAGCGCCAACGGCAACAACAAACTCACCACCGCCTCGGTGAACGCCCTCGTGGAAGCGGTCATGGCCTCGCTGCGCCAGGCCAAGGATTCGATCGGCGGCCTGCCGACCTCCCTGTCCGGCGGCAATACCCTTGCCAGCGACGACGAGGTGCTGATGAGCCGCGGCATCCCCAGCTCTCTGCCGCAAGGATACGCCACCGGCACCATCCGGCATGCCAAAACCCGCGCACCGGCGGATCCGACCCAAAAGATCCAACCCAAACTCGAAGGCGGGAATTATGAGCAGATCATCCAACGCGCCTCGGAACGCTACGGCGTGGACGCGGATTTGATCCGCTCGGTGATCAAGGTGGAAAGCAACTTCAATCCCAAGGCGGTCTCCCACGCCGGCGCCCAGGGGATGATGCAGCTCATGCCCGGCACCGCCGCCGAACTCGGGGTGAAGGACTCCTTCAACGCCGAAGAGAACATCATGGGCGGAACGCTCTACTTGAGTCGCCTGCTCGACCGCTACGACGGCAACGTCCGCTCCGCGCTGGCCGCCTACAACTGGGGCATGGGCAATCTGGAACGGCAGCCCGCCTCGGCCATGCCGGGCGAAACCCGCCGCTATGTGGCACGCATCATGGGCATGGTCGAAGGCGACACGCCGGCGACCTGAACCGGCCCTTCGTCCACATCGGCCCGGGCTGGACAAGCGTCCACATCGACCTGAACCGGCCCTTCGTCCACGATCACGGTTGGGATCCGGGGGCACACCCCCGGTCCCGACCGGGGCAAGATCATCGCCCCTCGCCGCCCGCCGGGACCAACCGCGGCGCGAGAATCGCCCCCTCGCCGTTTCCAGCCGGGGCCAACACCGCCTCGCCCGGCCCACCCACCGCCATGTCCGCCTTGATCGACGCCGATCCCCCGGACAACAGCTGATAGACCGCCATGCCGGTCAACACCCGCTTGACGTAGGTGCGCGTCTCGGTGATCGGAATCCCCTCGATGAAGGTCATGGAATCCAACCGCGCCCGCTCCTCCTGCCACTGCCTGGCGCGACCCGGACCGGCGTTGTATCCAGAGAGGGCCAACACCACGTCGCCATTGAACTGCCTGAGCATGCGCCTCATGTAGGCCTGCCCCAGGGCGAGGTTGTAGGCGGGGATCTGCAAACGCATGCGCGTGGCCTCGGGAAACTGGGACTGCCTGGCCTCCCCCTTGGCGGTCTCGGGCATCAACTGCATCACCCCGAAGGCCTTGGCGGAAGACTCGGCACGCGGAAAAAACCGGCTCTCCTGACGCGACGTACCCCAAATCAACGCCTGGGAGACCGTCCAGCCCCCATCCGGAACCCAACGGGGCGTCGGGAACAGACCGCGCCAGAAAATCCGCTCCTTGCGCTGCAACTCGTGGGCAAGCTTCAAGGCCAACTCGGCGGCACCATACCGCAACGCCAGACACAACCGCTCCTCGGCGCTCAAGCCGAACCGCTCGCCAAGGCGCTGAATCTCCGGGCCCGCATACCAGTCGCGCCCCACCTTGCCCAGCCACGCCAGACCCACCAGCTCCGAGGCGGTCACCTTGGGCTTCTCCCCCTGATCCGGACAGGCCGGTTCGGCCTCGGGCAGGGTCGGCAGGGAGCCGGTCAACTCCTCCTTGGCGGCCAGACCATGGATGTTGTCCAGATGGCGCGCCGCCACCTCCAGCCAATGGCTCTTCCGCTCCGCCTCGTTGGTCAGACGCGCAGCCCAGTACCCCCCCTGGGAACGCCCCTCCGGCGTCACGCCCTCGGCGGCCTGACGCTCGAAATGACCCAACGCCCGTACCGGATCGCCGAGTTTCAAGGCGCTCCAACCGGCCAGCCACGCCGAATCCTCCAGGGTGCCGCCCTTCTCGCGCACATTCTCTTCAAGAACGTTCAGCGCCGCCGCGTACTCCTTCTTGGCGTGAACCAACTGCCTGCCCAGCCAATAGCGGAATTTGCGCCGATCGTCATCGGCCAACCGTGCCCCCTCGTGCCCCTCGAGCATCTCCCGCATGCGGGTGACGCCCCCCTGTTTCTGGACGGATTCGAACAGCTCGCGCCACAATTCGCGGCTCTCGGCAGGTTTCAGCTCCAGACCGGTCAGCAGTTGCACGAAAGCCCCATCCCCCTTGCGGGCCAGCTCCAGGGCCTGGAAGAATTTGCGCCGCAGCTCGGGCAGACGGCTCAGGGTGATCGCCAGTCCGGCGCCATCCTTGCCGGCCTGGGCGCGGGCTCGCGCCTCGTGATCCGCCGGTTGCGGACGGGACCAGAACGGATGATCGAGCGGGGTCTTGGGGAGCAGATCCACCCCCTCGCGATACAGCTCGCGCCACACCACGAAGGCATCCTCGCCCTTGCCCTGCCGCAACAACCCACCCACCTGCGCCAGTCGCGCCGAAGCGCTCTTGCCGGGATGGGCCATGAACCAGTTCTCCGCCACCTCGCCGCCGCTCTCGAGCATGCGCTTTTCCAGTAGCTTCACCACCCGGTCCACCTGGGGATGGTTCGGCCACCGCTCCAGAAAATCCCGCAACCGACCCGTGGCCGCCGGCAGATCCGGATGCATCAGAATCTCGAGTTCCAGATAGGAGGTCAGGAACTCGTTTTGTGGCCAGGTGGCACGGTCCAGCAGGGTATCCAGGGGCCCATCCTGCTCGAGCACCGCGAAATGGCGTCGAAAAAGCTCCACCGACGCCTCGTCGGCAGCCCGGACGGGAACGGCGGATGCCAGCAGCATCACCCCCGAAATCATGAGTAAAGAGATTCGAAGCGACACGAAACGACTCCTTGTCACGGGAGGGTTGAACAGCCTCAAAACAACGCATCCACGAACTGACGCGCATCAAAGGGACGCAGATCCTCCAATCCCTCCCCCACGCCGATGTAACGGACCGGCAGTTTGAACTGCTCGCTCAACCCCACCACCACCCCACCCTTGGCGGTGCCGTCGAGCTTGGTGATCACCAGTCCGGTGATGCCGATCGCCTCGTGGAATTTGCTCACCTGACTGACCGCATTCTGGCCGGTGGTGCCGTCGAGCACCAGCAGGGTCTCGTGGGGAGCGTCGGGATCGAGACGCCCGAGCACCCGTTTGATTTTTTTCAGCTCCTCCATCAGGTTGCTCTTGGTGTGCAACCGTCCGGCGGTATCGGCGATCAGCACGTCGTAATTCCGCGCCCGCGCGGCGGCCAGGGCGTCGTGAACCACGGAGGCGGAATCCGCATCCTGCCCCTGGGAGATCACCGGACAGCCGCACCTCTCCCCCCACTTCTGCAACTGGGCCACCGCCGCAGCGCGGTAGGTATCCCCGGCGGCGAGCAGCACCCGATCCCCGTTCGACTGGCAATAGGCGGCCAGCTTGCCGATGGTGGTGGTCTTGCCCACACCGTTCACTCCCACCACCAGCACCACCCACGGGGTGACGCGCGGCGGCATGGGCTTGGCCCGTTGTACCGCCTCCAGATGGTCGAAGATGGTGTCGCGCAGCGCCTCGCGCATGGCGTCGGCATCCTTGCGCTGCTTGCGGTCCAGACGATCCTTCGCCTCCGCGACGATGCGCGCGGCGGTCTCGACGCCGAAATCGGCCATGACCAGATGATCTTCCAGCTCCTCCAGCAACCCCTCATCGACCTTGCCACCGGTGAACAACTCGTCGATCGGGGTGGTGAGAATCTGTCGGGTCTTGGCCAGACCCTCCTTCAAACGGGCAAAGAACGACATGTTTTTTCGTCACCCCCTCGCGGTGTGAATGGGCAATGGTCAGAGCTTCTCCGCACGTTTGACGATCGTTTCGAGTTCGCTCCAGAACGGCTCCTCGCCCCGATACCCCCGAAACCGACCCAACTCCCGCCCCTGACCGTCGAGCAGCAGAAAGGTCGGATAGAAGCGGATCTCCCACACCCGCGCCTCCCACTCCTTGGGGGGTGAGAAGTTGTCCACCCTCTCCATGGGATAGCGTCTGCCCACCTCGGTCTTGGCGTAGACCGGACCGACGGTGCGCATGAACTCCTGACAATAGGGACAGAACTCGGTGGTGAACACGATCAGCCGACCCGAAGCGCCATGCGTCTCCGCCAATACGCGGGAAGGGGAGATCACGAGCAGGGCCATCCCCATCACCAGCAGAGGAATCCAACGGGCCAGGGTGGTCAACGACGCATCATCCTTTGGAAAAAGGTTGGCTGGCGGTTATCCTCGTGCCACCATACCCAATTTTTCCGATTTACAAAAGGTCGAGCATGCCTCTTCCCCGTCTCTCGGTCATCATCCCCACCGTGAACGAAGCCCGAACGCTCCCATCCCTGCTGGATCAGCTCCGGGCCCAACGTGGGGTGTCGCTCGAACTCCTCGTCGCCGATGGCAACTCCAGCGACGACACCGCGGCAATCGCCCGGAGGCATGGCGCGCGGGTGATCCCGGTGGCGCGGCGCGGACGCGGCACTCAAATGAACCAGGCGGCGCGCCACGCGCTGGGAGAGGTGTTGTTGTTCCTGCACGCGGATTCGGGGCTACCGGATGCGGGGCTGTTGCAAAACGCCCTGGCGCGGTTCGATGCCGCCCGTGCCCGTTCGGGAGAGCGCATCGCCGGACACTTCAGCGTCCATTTCGTGGATCCGCCCTTCCGCCCACCACGGATCTTGGCCTGGTTCGAGGCCAAAAGCCGTCTGGACCGTCCGGAGTGCCTTTTCGGGGATCGGGGCATGCTCCTCTCCAAACGATTTTTCGAGGCATTGGGAGGCTTTTCCGAGGAACGGCCCTTTCTGGAAGATGTGGATTTCGCCGCGCGGGTGGCCGGGAACGGCCTGTGGATCATCCTGCCCGGCCAACTGGAAACCTCGGCACGGCGCTTCCGGAAAGAGGGCCATGTCAAACGCGCGCTGCTCAACGGCTTGATCCTCGCCGCCTGGCATGCCGATTTCTCCCCCTTCCTGACCGCCACCCCGGCCCTCTACCGCGCCCAGGATGCCACCCGCCCCCTGCGATTGTTGCCGTTCGTGCGCCTCATCCACCAGCTCGACGCACACGAACGGCCCTGGATCGTCTGGCGGCGCTGGTATCGCATGACCCGTTTCATGCGGCGCTCGCTGCTCTGGCAAACCTTCTACCTGGTCGATCTGCTCGCCACGCCGCTGCGCCCCGCCGGCATCCACCCCCTGCTGATCCTGAACGATCGCCTGCTCTCCCCCCTCCTGGATCTCACCCCCTTAGACCTTCTGTTGACACCCTGTCTGCGTGGAATGAGCTGGATTGTGACCAGACAACTTGCAAAAATTGAAAATGGATGGTAACATATAGAAAAATACCTGTCTTGGAACACATCTTCTACACAACCACGAACAAGGATTCCACCCATGCGACTTGCCGATATCCCCATGCGCCCGAAACTGATGGGACTTTTTCTGTTGGTCGGACTCGTGCCCCTGGCCATCACCGGCTGGTTTGCCGCCAGTCGGGTCGAACAGGCCATGATGCAGCAGGCTTTCAATCAATTGAACGCCGTGCAGGCCATCAAGAAGGGACAGATCGAGAAATTCATGGCCGAACGGTTTGGAGATCTGAACGTTCTGGCCGCTTCCGGTGACGTGGAACGGGCCGTGGCCAGTCTGGAGGATGCCTTCGAGGCGGATGGCAAGAAAATCGGCGGACCCAAATGGAACGAGGCGGTCAAGATCTACACGAAATGGCTCGACCACTTCACCAAGGAGTACGGCTATTACGATCTTTTCCTGATCGCCAGCGACGGCGACATCACCTACTCGTTCGCCAAGGAACCGGATCTGGGACAAAACCTGATCACCGGCCCCCTGAAAAGCAGCAGTCTGGGCAAGGCGTTCGACAAGGCCATGAAATCCAACGCCACCTCGTTCGGAGACTACGAACCCTATGCCCCCTCCAAGGGCGATCCGGCGGCCTTCATGGTCACGCCGATCCGACAGAACAACGAGGTGATCGGCGCGGTGGGTCTGCAACTCTCCCTGGAAGCGGTCAATGCCGTCATGCAACAACGGGACGGCATGGGCAAAAGCGGTGAGACCTACCTGGTCGGCGCGGACAAACGGATGCGTTCCGACTCCTTCATCGACAAGCAGGGCCACTCGGTGAAAGCCTCCTTCGCCGGGACGGTGGAAAAAAACGGCGTGGACACCGAAGGATCGCGCGAGGCCCTGGCCGGCAGGAACGGCTCGAAGGTGATCATCGACTACAACGGCAATCCGGTGCTCTCGAGTTACGCACCGATCAAGGTGGTGGATACCGTATGGGCCGTGCTGGCGGAGATCGATCTGGCCGAGGTACACGAACCGATCGACGGTTTGATCGTCGCCATCGTCTCCCTGGCTCTCGGCATTGCCGTGCTGGTGGGCCTGATGGCGCTGCTGATCGCCAACGGCATCGCCATCCCGCTCGTCAAGGGGGTGGAACTGGCGCGCGCGGTCGCCAACGGGGATCTCAACGCCTCGATCGATCTGCATCAAAAAGATGAGATCGGCATGCTGGCCCAGGCGCTCTCCGAGATGATGGCCAAACTGCGCCAGGTGATCGGCGAGGTCTCCAGCGCCGCCCAGCAGGTGGCCGCCAGCAGCGAGGAACTCTCCAACTCGGCTCAAAACCTCTCCCAGGGCGCGACCGAACAGGCCGCCTCGGTGGAAGAGACCTCCTCGGCCATGGAAGAGATGACCTCCTCGATCCTGCAAAACACCGACAACTCCAACACCACCCGCACCATCGCCCAAAAGGCCGCACGGGATGCCGCCCAGGGAGGCTCGGCGGTGATCCGCTCGGTGGAGGCCATGAAGGAGATCGCCACCAAGATCGGCATCATCGAGGAGATCGCCCGTCAGACCAACCTGTTGGCCCTGAACGCCGCCATCGAGGCGGCACGGGCCGGCGAACATGGCAAGGGGTTCGCGGTGGTAGCCGCCGAGGTGCGCAAACTGGCGGAACGGAGCCAGGTCGCGGCAGGCGAAATCAGCCATCTCTCCACCTCGAGCGTCGCCATCTCCGAGGAGACGGGACGAATCATCAACCAACTGGTGCCCGACATCCAGAAAACCGCGGAACTGATCCAGGAGATCGCCGCCTCCAGCCAGGAGCAGAATCAGGGCGCCTCACAGATCAATCAGGCGATCCAGCAACTCGATCAGGTGATCCAGCGCAACGCCGGCTCCTCCGAGGAGATGGCAGCAACCGCCGAGGAGTTGAATGCCCAGGCCGATCTGATGCGCGACTCCATCGGTTTTTTCCGTCTCGGCCCGACCCGCGGAAACTCGACCCGCGCATCGACAAAACCCACCGTCGCGACCCAATCCGCCGCCCGTCCAACCACCCATCCCATCCAGCCTCGTGCACTGCCCGCCCCTTCCAGGCACGCCTCCGGCATGAACCCGAACCGATCCACCGGACAGGCCACGGATGACGAATTCGAACGATTCTGAAGGTCTGCCAAGCCGGTCTGGTGGGACCCGACATACCCCACCAGACCTGAAACAGGCGTTTCTCTCCCGCAATCAAACCCGGTTCGTCGAGGCGGTCAACCGTTTCAACCGCACCCACGATGCCGGTCCGGCGGGAATCTTCGCCGCGCTCTTCGCCCAGCAGTGGCTTGAGCGGGAACTCCATCCCGCCTGGCGCGGAGCCGTGCTCGCCGTCTCCCGCAACCCGGAGCATCAGTGGCTGGCCCGACTCCTCGCGGAAAATCCCTCTCCGAGCGCCCTCGTCGCCGCTTTCCTGGACCACTGGACACAACAGCCGGTCGGGAATCCCAAGGCCCAGGCCATCGCCGCTTGGCGCGCTGCCCATCCCGCAGATCCGCAAGGGGCGGTTCTGGATGGCTGGCGCGCGCTCGGGATCGTCCATCCGCCGCTTCGGCAAGGAATCCGCCGCGTTCAGTTGGCCCAGAAAGAGACCTCGCGGGAGATGGGCGGAAGCGCGGATCGGGAACGAATCGCCCGGATCGATGCCCTGCCCACCCCTGACGACCTCCCTCCATGGTCCAAGGTGGGGTTCATCCCGCGCTTGGCCTGTTCGCAATCCTGCCGCCACTGCCAGTTCGTCTGGCGCGATCCGATGAAAAACCTGCCCGATCCCATGCCCACCCTGCGCTGGATCGACCAGACGACCCAAAGCCTTCTGTTCACCGGTGGGGAGTTGCACGATCAACTGCCGCTCTTTGAACGGACGATCCGGGAACTCCCCCACATCCGCGCCTTCGCCATCCTCTTGAACGGCGCCACCGCCACCACGCTCGAGGATGCCGAGGCCCTCTTTCACGCGCTGGACGAGGCACGCCGCGCCCGGCCCAAGCAGTCCGCGCCCCCCGAGGTGATCCTACAGGTGAGTTTCGACGAATACCACCAAGAGATCCTCGTCAACCGCGACGGGACGTTGCACGAACGCATCCCGGTGGCCAACATCGCCAATCTGCTCCAGATCGCCCCCCGCCACCCCAAGATCCGGCTGGTTCTCCTGCACAAGCAGACCCGTCTGAACCTCTCCGGCGCTCTCCTGGAAAAGGGGGTCATCGCCCGGTTGCGGCAGGAACTCCTCGCGCGCGACCTGACCCTCCATCCCCTGCGTCACGCCGTCTCACCGCGCCACAAACAGGATCCGGTCGATCCGACCCGCACCGTGCCGGTGATCCGGGATCTGATGTTCGTGCTCTCCAGCCACCCGGAACAGCCCATCCACCTGATGAGTTCCACCATCGATGCCTTCGGACGGGCTTCCCTGCTCGATCGCAGCGAATTCATCCAGGAGCGGGAGCTTCTGAATGATCTTCTGCAACACGGTCAGACCCACGGGGAGCGATTCGACATCGATCCGATGATCCGCGCCGACGGAATCGTCACCTGTTTCGGGGCGACCCATCTGTGGATGGGAGACCTGAGCCGCGAACCCCGCGAAACCGTGCGGGCGCGTTTCGCCAAGGATCCGCTGCTCGCGGCCTTGGCCCGGTTCGATCGACGGCTGATCGACCTCCATCGCGAAATCGCCACGGATACCGACCGGATCCTCGCCACGGCCAGCGGACCGCACCATTTGTTTCACCAACTGACGGAAACCGCCGACGCGCGTCGGCATCTGACCCAGAGACTGCTTGCCACCCTGTGAAGATCCCTTGACGGCCTGCCATCAAGAGCCCGGATGATTTTTTTTAAAGAGGCGCCACACAATCCAAGCCCGAAACCATGCAACGAAAAGCGCAAAAAAAAACCTCCACGACAGAGCGTCGCGGAGGTTTTTTTTCTGATGAGATATCAGGCATCAAGCCGTTGATTCTCCTCAGAAGCGCACGATGTCAATCATGTTGGTATTCTCCTCTTACCTTGAGCAAACGATGTTGGAAGGGTACACTTCTTGATCGGAATTTGCAACCTAAGCATGAGCGCATTTTGGCTGAATGGCAAGATTTCTCTTGCAACGCAACAAAAAATCCGACATCACCCATATGTCAACCACTGAGGGTCCATGATCAGCTCCGTATGGATTCGTTGACGGATCAGACTTCTCGCAACGAACACCCCCTCATTCTGCCCCTTGATCCAAACCTGCCGGCAATATATGCGCGCCGTGCGCAGGGTATTATCCATGTCTCGATACAACGCCTTGAACCCAGGCCTCAGGCGCCCCCAGAGATCGATATTCAACTTTTCCTTGAATTCCAAACACTTAATCCACGTCTGAAACAGGAACCAAGCTGCCGTGTCCAACTCATTGCTGGTAAATTTGTATCCTGACCCAGTGTCCACCCCACCCGAATGGAGTACTTTCAACAAAGGCTCAATCGTATCGAAGCATTTACCATGCCAGCAAAGATTCTCCTCTTCATCGTCTTCACCGGCTGAGCTTTCCACCGACCGCACGGGCAGGGATCGAAACTTCTCAACTTGCAACCAACCTGCATTGTTGCGAATGCGCAGCATGTTAGGTTTGATGAGGGAATCGTCCGGAATACGGTCGAGCAACGCCATGCTCAATTCCGAGAGGCGCATGCAATAATCCAGATACTCATCCGAGCCGATCAATTCATAGACCGACACCACCTTGTTCAGGATAGCCGCCCCGACCCGATAGTGCATCGGATCAACCGGAAGATCCCCGTCTGCCACAATCTCCTTCACCAAACAGATCGCCTTATCGAATTCCTGCAATGCCTTTTTGAAGTATTCCTCACTTTCCTTTCTTTTGTCTTTATCTTTTTCGACGATCCGATGCAACACAAAAGCAACTTCAGCAAACCGAAAATGAGGGACTGGGCGATGCTTGTATTTGGATGTCTCGCTGATCATCCTCTCATAATCATGATACACTTCCTTCAAACTCACCTTATCCTTCCTGAGAAACTTCAAATAATATTTCTCCATTAAAATATGATATTCTATTTTTTGAAGATATTCACGCTGCATTTCACAATGTATTAACAGGGATTCCACATTTTCAACAATACCTCCAGCCTTCGATATGTATTCATGTTCGCTCATTTTGTTGTCAGAATATTCTTTTGAGCACCTTATTAAATCACCAACCGCCTTTCGAAAGGGTGCAGCCTTAGTTGATCGCATCTGACCAACGATCAATTCAGGATCCCAATCTCTTTCATAGCCCAGAAACAGGTAAGGCCCGGCTTCCTGAATCGATAAACTGTCCACGGCGCTGTGTCTGGATTTAAGGGTGCTCAATTCCGCGAGCCGTTTCCCCATGGTCCGCAAATCATCCTTGAAGTGGGCAAAACTCGAAACAATCTGGGGATTGGCCATGCCCTGCTTGTAGGCCAACCGATGCTCCATCTCGCCCCAGACATCATCCAGCAAGGAACGCAATTGTAACTCCAACAAAAAATGATCCGACGCCTCGCCTTTGTCTTGATAAAAATCACCCACTCCAGCGATCTGCCTGGCAAACAGCAGATGAATGGATCGATAGCCGGTCCCTTTGTTGAGACTCTTGATGACCAGATTGGTTCGGTCCGTCAATGAAATGGTTTGAGGATTTTTATCCAGATCCAAGTGGACACCAGGAGGAATGAAATCCACCAATTCTTTGGAAGTAATGATCTGACGCATCATATCCGGCATATTGAAAACCGTTACTTCACGCAACATCGGGGGCCTGATCAAGGTCCGCAACAAAGCTTTGAACGTTTCGAGCAACTCTTCATCGAACATCACCAACACCCGCAACCCGACATAATCGGTCTGCTCGTTCAGAGGCTTCATCTTTCTCTTGGATTTCAGAAAGATACTGATCTCAGACTTGACCCGGCCTTTTGTCGAATAGATCGGACATCCTTCGGTGCGCAAATGGACTATGGTTTCCTCGATCTTGCCAATTTCCGCTTCCAGTAATTTATGTAATTTTTGCCCTTGATGTGTTTTTGTTATCAAACCAACAACCTCTGAGTATTTTGGGATGTTTGGAAAATTCAAGGACTGACTCATGACAGAATCTCCAATTCAACAAAATTATAACAAGGTGACAATCCATACCATATAAAAACTATCAAAAGAAAACCAGAATCGTCAAGACCTGTCATGCAATCCTGACCAATCCAGGTTGATCCTGGAGCATCCATCCAACAACCGATCAGAACTGGAAAGCAGTTGACCTTTGGGAATCCAACAATCACCCACCGATCGTTACGTGTCCGGAAGAACGGGGAACCAAACCAGACCGACGCGGAGCGTCGTATGAGAAGAGAGACTACTTGCCCTGTGAAAGGGTCGTCTGCAACGCCGACAGGGCCTCGTCGCGCAGTTTGCGGGTATACTGTTCCAGCACCATCGCCTCGCGTTTGGGCGGTCCGGCGAAAACCACCCGCACCGCCATGGAGCCCCCAATCCGCGCGACATCGAGGATGTTGCCCTCCAGGTTGATCGGAACCGGACCGAGAACGATGGTGTCGTCGAGTTCGACGTATTTGAGGGGAATGGAAAACGAAAGCGCCACCGGTTCGAAGAGCAACACCTCGGGCAGACGGCTCTCCTTTTCCAGAAGGATGCGCGTGCCGCCCCCGGAAAGATTGAGCATCGTGCCGCGAAAAAGACGCTTGCCGAGTTTCATCTGCGCGAGCAGAGGTTTTTCCGAAGCCACCCGGGGATAACGACGGCATCCCACCGCACCATCGGTAAGCCGCATGTTCACCAGCGTGGCGAACCCCTGTTCGGTATCCACCTCGCGGATGAGCGCCTTGATCCCCTGGGGCAGGTGCGGCAGGGAGAGAAAGGTCTGCTTCTCCAGCTTCATGGGCAGCAACTGCGCGGGCGGCACCTGCACCAGCACCTCGTCCTTGGAGTAACGCAGCACCAGACCGAGGTCCGAGACCGGAACCCCCTGGAAGGCGTTGTAAAAGGTGATCTCGGAGATGCGACTCTGCGCCAGGCCAAACTCCCGCTCCACATCCACGTAGCGCAGAAAATAAGGGTCGTCGAGAAAAACCGAAAGCCGACACAACGGCGCCTCCTGGAGCATGCAGACATGCTCCTTGAAGGCGATCGGCTCCTGGAAGAACTGGCCGAGTCCACGCACGATCCCCTTGAGCAGCGGGCAAAGTTTGCGGCGAGACACATAGGCCACCGCCACCTCGCCGTGCTTGAGGCGATAGGTGCGGATATCCGGGGGCATGACGCCAGCCTCGATGTTGGAGAAGGGCGCCAGGATGTCGCTTTGCAGATGTTCGAGGATGTCGAGAGTCTTCCACTCCTTGTGGACGATGCCCATGGAGCGTCCCATGGTCACCAGACCCGGACTCATATGTTGTCCGAACAACTCCAGCATCTGTGGAAGAGGCTGTTTGAGCAGGATGGCCGAAACGTCGAAAAGTCGTTGGGCGATCTCATCCGGGTAGTAGCGATCCGGCTCGAAGGCCTGATCCGAAAGATTGGCCGCCTGGAGCGCGCGCGCCCACACCCCTTCGCCCAGACGGGCGTCGAGAAAATCTTCCAGAGCCAGGAACAAAATACCGTGCATAACGATCGCACCCTGTCATGAATGCGTGAAAGGCCAGCTTCCGGAGCGAGGCCGGGCTTGGAGTCCCATGCACACCATACGCCAAAACAGGGCAACACGAAATGGTTGATTCATGCGACTTGAGGGAAGCCGACCTTCACCGACACCCTGGTTGGCAAGTTGCACGCACCCTGTCATTCAACCCGGATCCACCGGAACGCGATTCCACGACAAACACCTGGTCGGGAAGTTTTTTTCCTTGTCCGGGCCTGGCGCGAAGCGGCATTATTCCCCCTGGCTCACCTTTTTTTCAACATCTTTCTGCAAGCGACACGCGGAGTCTCGACCCATGGCGAAGGAAACCCATCATCGACTGATCATTCTCGGTTCCGGACCAGCCGGCTACACGGCGGCCATCTACGCGGGCCGCGCCAATCTGAAACCGATTCTCATTCAAGGCATGCAACCCGGCGGACAACTCACCACCACCACCGAGGTGGACAACTTTCCCGGCTTCGAGCATGGCATTCAGGGACCGGAACTGATGGAGAAGATGCGTGCCCAGGCGGAACGGTTCGATGCCACCATGGTCTACGACACCATCGTGGCCACGGATCTCAAAACCCGTCCGATGCGTCTGACCGCCGACTCCGGGGATCTCTACACCTGCGACGCCCTGATCATCGCCACCGGAGCCTCGGCCCGCTGGCTGGGGCTGGAGTCGGAACAAAAACTCAAGGGATTCGGGGTTTCGGCCTGCGCCACCTGTGACGGTTTCTTCTTCCGCGGCCAGGAGATCGCCGTGGTCGGAGGCGGCAACACCGCCGCCGAGGAGGCGATCTTCCTGACCCATTTCGCCAGCAAGGTCTATCTGGTCCATCGGCGCGACCAGCTGCGCGCCGAAAAAGTGATGCAGGACAAGGTGCGCGACAATCCGAAGATCGTGCCGGTGTGGGACTCGGTGATCGAGGAGATCCTCGGCGAACCGGGTCAGGGAGGGGTGAGCGGCATCCGCGTCAAAAACGTGAAAACCGGCCAATCCAGTGAACTGCCCCTGACCGGGGTCTTCATCGCCATCGGCCATTCACCCAATACCGCCATCTTCGGCGATCAACTCGAAACCATCGATGGCGGCTATCTGGTCACCAGGCCGGACTCCACCGCCACCGCGATTCCCGGTGTCTTCGCGGCAGGCGACGTGCAGGACCGCCACTACCGCCAGGCGGTCACCGCCGCCGGCACCGGCTGCATGGCCGCGCTGGAAGCGGAACGGTTCCTGGCCGAATAAGACCACCGTTCTTCAAGCCTCTCCTCAACCGGTTCCCGTGGCAAAAAATCGCTCCAGGAACCGGTTGCCCTCCACCCACCCGCGCGAAACGCCAGGAGTCCTGTCTTCCAAGAAGACCCGACACGATCAACCCGGCCAATCCGCCCGCAGGCATGCAAAGATCATGACGTATCCAGGCGTTCCTGATATCCTCACGCCATGAACGAAATCACCCAACCTCATGACCGCTTTCTCAAATCCCTGCTCTCCGATCCGGAAAAAGCGGGAGCACTCATGCGGGAACGTCTGCCAAGAGCGCTTTCCGAACTCTTGAGTTCCGATCCGCCGGAACTGGTGGAAGGCTCTTTCGTGGATGAAGAACTGCGCGGACTGATGACCGATCGACTTTTTCGCGTCCGCACCATTCACGATCGGGTGGCCATGCTCTACGTTCTGATTGATCACAAAAGCCACCCGGATCCGTTTATCGGCTTCCAACTTCTCAAGTACCAGATCGAAGCGTGGAAACAGTGGGCAAGAGAAAATCCAGACTGGAAACGCTTGCCTGCCATCGTGCCATTCGTGTTCTATCATGGGGAGACAGAATGGCGGATTCCAAACGAGTTCATGTCCTTGGTGGATGCCGAGGCCGGGTGGCGTCCCTTCTTGCTGAATTTTCAGTTCCCGATTTTTGACCTGGGTAAAGTACAGGACGATCAACTTTCTCAACATACCCGATTGCGCGCCTGGCTGGTCGCCGCCAAATATGCAACCCGTTCTGGAAAACAGACGCGGATCAAAAAGCATCTGATCGAGGTGCTGGGCGACTCCGGAGTGGACTTTCCGGTCATTATGCGATATATTGTCGAAACCTATGATGAATACAATGAATCCATTGTCCAGGAAATCATCCACGCCGTCCGTCCAGAGGAGGAACACACCATGATGTCCCAGTTTGCGCGGGATATTATCGCCAAGGGAAAACCCGAGTGGTTGAACCAGGGCCGCATGGAAGGCCGCATGGAAGGCCGCATGGAAGGCCGCATGGAAGGCCGCA
>NZ_JBZVFG010000003.1:76047-117926 GCF_058402785.1 Candidatus Magnetaquiglobus sp. | reverse complement strand
AAGGCCGCATGGAAGGCCGCATGGAAGGCCGCATGGAAGGCCGCATGGAAGGCCGCATGGAAGGCCGGCAGGAAGAGGCCGCTTCCCTGCTCCTCAAGCTGATCCGGCACAAGTTTGGCCCAACTCCGGACTGGATGATCGAGCAGATCAAGACTGCGAATCTGGAGCAGATCGAAGCCTGGAGCGATAACTTCGTGTTCGCCACCTCCGTGGATGAGGTGTTCGCCTCGTGAGCGATCACGCCATGATGTCCCAGTTTGCGCGGGATATTATCGCCAAGGAAAAACCCGAGTGGTTGAACCAGGGCCGCATGGAAGGCCGCATGGAAGGCCGCATGGAAGGCCGCATGGAAGGCCGCATGGAAGGCCGGCAGGAAGAGGCCGCTTCCCTGCTCCTCAAGCTGATCCGGCACAAGTTTGGCCCAACTCCGGACTGGATGATCGAGCAGATCAAGACTGCGAATCTGGAGCAGATCGAAGCCTGGAGCGACACCTTCGTGTTCGCCACCTCCGTGGATGAGGTGTTCGCCTCGCAACCCGTTGTATCGGATTGTTCGATGGATGGGGAATCACCCGGAAAAATCTCTTGAGCGGCTGTTTGGCAAAAGTCAAACAGCCGTCACGGCCCATTCATGGCTGCCCAATTGCGAAGCAATTGATTCGAGCACGAATCGATTGCTTCGCTTCGTGCAAGCTTGGTGATGCCATGCATGGAATCACCAAACAACCTCCAAACCATTCCACGGACGGATAACGGGCTCCCTCCGTGATGCTGGAATCGCGTTTTAAACCGTGATCTCGATCAGGGCGATGTCGTCCTCGAACACCTCCCGCGCGCCAAAGCCCCTCAAAAGCGGCAACAAATCCTCCAGCGCCCCGCCACGGGCCGCCCCCTCCTCAAGGAACGCCAGCAACCGCTCTCCGCCGAACTGCTCCCCGCCTGGCGCCGACGCTTCGACGATTCCATCCGTGTGAAGACAGATCCGATCGCCGCAGATCAGCCTCAAAGGCTCCTCCATGACCAGGGGATCGGTCATGCGGGCAACGCCCAACGGGGTGAATCGGGAGCGAATCCGCCGCGTCAACGCCCCATCCCGGAAGATGTAGCACTCCGGCATGGCGGCATTCAAGATCGTCACGCTTCCCCGCGTGGCATCCACCTCGACCAGGGTGGCGGCCAGAAAGGTGCCCACCGGCAACCGGACATGCAATTGATTGTTGATCTCGCGGAACAACGACGCTCCCGACTCGCCACGGGCGAGCAGGGACTGGAAGATATAGGAGACCAATGGCCCGCCGATGGCGGCCTTGAGACCATGGCCGGTGAAATCCCCCAGCAGCACGATGCGCCGTCCATCCGGTGTCATCCCGGAGAGGAGCAGATCACCGGAGGTTTGCTCCACCGGATGGTAGAGATGCCGAATCCGGTCCATGACGAACGAATCCGCCTCGCGCATGCGCAGGACGGTGCTCTCGATCATCTCGCGCTCCTCCCTTAACCGGGCGTTCTGCGCCTCGATGGTCTGGACCGCCTCGCGCAAGGCCAGCTGGGTCTTGACGCGCGCCCGCACGATGGCCGGGCGCACCGGCTTGGTGATGTAATCGACCGCGCCCAGTTCCAACCCCAGGATCTCGTCGGCATCATCGCTCAACCCCGTCACGAAGATGACCGGAATCTCACGGGTGCGAGGATCGTCGCGCAACTGCCGGCACACCTCGTACCCATCCATCTCCGGCATCATCACGTCGAGCAGGATCAGATCGGGAATCGGCTCCACCAGCGCGGCACGCAACGCCGCCCGGCCATGGATTGCCGGGCGGATCCGGTACAGATCGCCCAAAATCCCCTTCAAGATGGTGATGTTTTCCGGTGCGTCATCGACGATCAACAATGTCTTGGGTTGAGAATCCGCGGTATTCTCCATGTCACGCCTCCAAACCGATGCCCAACTCGCCGGCCCACTGTTCCAACATCTCCAGACTCCCTTCGTAATCGTACCCTTCCAGGCGCTGACGCATCCGACGCAACCGTTCGCGCTCCTGTTCGTTGCGCAGGCATCCGGCCAGCTCCGCGATCACCGCCTCGGCGTCGGAATCGAAATGGTACAACAGCGTCCGCGCCCGCCGGAACAGAGGACTGGCCACCTCCGGATCCAGACACGCCTCCGGATCCCCGTCCGCCGCCATCCCCTTTTCCGGCGCGGGAGGCTCCACGTCGAATGCCTGGGAGAGGGTCGTGACCACTTCCGCCAGACCGACGGCGGTGGTGGCGATCAACGGGCGCAGACGTTCGGCCTCCAGACCGGCATGAACCGCCTGTTCCAACTCCTT
This sequence comes from Candidatus Magnetaquiglobus sp., assembly GCF_058402785.1. Taxonomy (NCBI): domain Bacteria; kingdom Pseudomonadati; phylum Pseudomonadota; class Magnetococcia; order Magnetococcales; family Candidatus Magnetaquicoccaceae; genus Candidatus Magnetaquiglobus; species Candidatus Magnetaquiglobus sp. Next base: position 115,596 of record NZ_JBZVFG010000003.1, on the reverse strand, counting down.
GGCGGCATCGCGCACCATCAGCGCCCCGATGCTGGCCGCCACCCCCTTGAGGGTATGAGCCGCCCGTTCCAACCCCTCCCGATCCCCTTCGACCAACCGCTCGGCCATGATCCGTCCGGCCTGGCCCTGATTGTGGACGAATTTGGTGAGAATGGAACGATAGAGTTCCACGTTGCCCCCCATGGTTTTCAATCCCAGGCGGGTATCCACGCCCGGCAGGGGTGGCCAGCCCGGAATCGTTCCCACCGACCCGTCGCGTCCGGGATCCCTCCTCGCCTCCCGGACCGGTTTCTCGAACCGCTCGTCGCTCCCGACCACCGAAGCCGCCGACTCGGACTCCGGCTGCACGATTGTCTGGCGCGCCTCCTCGGGCAACCACTTGAGCAACGCGGCATACAACAGACGCGGCTCGATCGGCTTGGAGACGTAATCGTTCATGCCCGCGGCCAGACACACCTCGCGATCTCCGCTCATGGCGTTGGCGGTCATGGCGAGGATCGGCAGGCCGGCCCAACGCGCATCGCCACGGATGCGCCGCGTCGCCTCGTAGCCGTCCATGACCGGCATCTGCACATCCATGAGCACCAGGTCGAACCCTCCGGTCCGCACCTTTTCGATCGCCTCGACCCCGTTGTTGGCCACCGCCACCCGACACCCCACCAAGCCGAGAATTCCCTTGGCCACCTCCTGGTTGAGTTCGTTGTCGTCCACCAGCAGGATATGTCCGCCGATCATCGGTTTCTCGTCGAGAAGCACCTGACGCGGCACCTCCCGTCCGCCGAGGGCCTGGGCGATGATCTCCAGGAGGGCGGCAGATCCGAACGGCTTCATGAGCAGCCAGGGAACCTCCTCGCGACTGGCGGCGGAGACCACCTCCTCGCGACCGTAGGCCGTCACCAGGACCATCGGCGGGGCACTCTCGCCCAACAGGTCACGTACCCGCCGCATCGCCTCCAGACCGTCCATGCCCGGCATGCGCCAGTCGATGACCACCAGGTCGAAGGGATCGCCGCCGGCGGCGCGCAGGATGCGGTCCACGGCCTGCAAGCCGTTTTCCGCCTCCTCGATGCGGCACGGATAAGGGGCGAGCATGTCGCGACAGACGCGCCGGGCCATGGGATGGTCATCGACGAGCAGGATGCGCGAGGCGGCCAGACGGATCGGACCCTCGGCGGCATCCGGCGGAACCTCCCCTGCGCCGGCGCGCGAAAAACGCAACCGGAAGGCGAACTGACTCCCTTTGTCCGGCTCGCTGGTCAACTCGATGTGTCCGCCCATGCGCTCCACCAGATGGCGGCAGATCGCCAGCCCCAGACCCGTGCCGCCGAAACGCCGGGTGGTCGAGGCATCGGCCTGGGTGAAGGCGGTGAAGAGGCGCGACATCTGCTCCCCGGTCATGCCGATGCCGGTATCGCGCACACGGAAATCGAGGGTGGCCGAGGTGTCGTTGCTCTCGGCCAGCATGATCTCCAGGCACACCTCCCCCTGTTCGGTGAACTTCACCGCGTTGCTCACCAGGTTGAGCAGGATCTGTCCGAGGCGCACCGGATCGCCCATCAACACCGGCGGGATGTGGTGATCGACGAACACGATCAACTCCAACGCCTTGTCCTGGGTCTTCGGGGCGACCATGCTGGTCATGCGGTCCGCCACCTTCTCGATGGAAAAGGGAATGGTCTCCAGGGTGAGCCTGCCGGCCTCGATCTTGGAAAAGTCCAGGATGTCGTTGATGATGTGCAGCAGGGTCCGTCCGGCCTCCTCGACGCGGGTGAGATAATGGCGTTGCTGACTGGTGAGCGAGGTCTGGAGCGCCAGATGGATCATGCCGAGCACCGCGTTGATCGGGGTGCGGATCTCGTGACTCATGTTGGCCAGAAAGAACGATTTGGTCTGACTGGCGTTTTCGGCCATTTTGCGGGCCGCGTGCAGCACCGTGGTTTCGCGATGCAGGATCCCGTAATAGGAGAGCATCAGAATGCTGACCAGCAGCGCGATCAGAATGCCCAGCATGCGGTTGACGCGGGTGGTGTTTTCGGATTTGACCAGCAGCACCGACCAGCCGATATCGTCGATGGCCACCCGCCCCACCAGGTGACGCGCCCGCTCCAGCATGATGGTCATGCCATCACGCAGTTCGCGTTTGAAGATCGGTTCGTGTTCGTCCAACGGTCCGAACTGCTTGCTCTCCTCCAGACGCCGCATCGCCGCCGGCTCGAGGGTCCACAGCGGATGCGGCGGGAACGCATCGCGACCGGAGAGCAGGGCCACCCCGTCCGGATTGAGCAGATAGGCGTGGGAGAACATCGTGAACCCCATCTCCCTGGGAACCAGGGTTTTCTTGATCACCGCCACGGCGATGATCTCCTCGCCGCCCGTCCCGAGGAGGGAGGAGGCGTTTCCCCCACCATCCGGCAATTTCGCCCGAATCGGCGCGCCGGCATAATAGCCCGGCTCGCCGGAGGTCATCCCATAGGCGTAATAATGGCCGATCCGACCCTCCATGGCCTCCAGGAAGTAGGGACGGAAGCGATAGTTCTTGCCCACGAAACTGTTGGGGGTGTTGCGATTGGAGGCGGCGAGCACCTTGCCATCCGGTCCCATCAGGTAGGCCACCCCCTTGACCGAGGCGGCCAACTGATCCAGGGTGCCATCGATTTCGGCACGATGCTCCTCATCCGGGTGGTGATGCTGGAACAAGGGCTGAAGGATCCCGGCCAGGGCGATGACGCTGCCGTCGATGGCGAAGGTTTCGCGACTCAGGCGGTTCACCAGGCCATCCAGGTCGTTGCGCAGCGCCTGGGTCTGGTCGGCCTGAAAGAGTCTGCCCAGATGATCGGTCAGCCACCATCCCGCGCCGAGCAGCATGCAGAATCCGCCGATGAACAGGGCGAAGTAGCGTTTCTTGTGGTGAAAGAGCGGCGTGGCGTCGGAGTTGGCGGTCACGGCGAACCCCCACACCGAAATGGTCATCAGCAGGGCAGCCAATGCGCGGAACAGTTGAATCGGCACCCCGACCGCGCCGTGGAAGGTCTGGGTATTGAGAAGCGAGGCGGGCCAGAAGTCGCTGGGCTTGACCACCAGGCCGCTGGCGAGCCCATGGAGCGCCATGGCCAGGGCGCCGATGGCCAGCCAGAAGATACGGTTCGGAGTGGGGTCCACCCCGCGAGCGCGCCAGAAGAGCCAGGCCCCGGCCATGCAGGCGGGAAAGGCGAGGGTGTAGCGGATCAGGATCGGGAAGCGTTCGATGCCGAGACTCCAGGCCAACGCACCGGTCAAGGCGAGCGGCACCAGCGAGATTCCCAGCAGTTTCGGCAGCCGGAACCGGGCGAACACCCCGGTCAGAGCGAACTCGGCCAGAAACAGGATCGAAACCGCGTGGATCAAAAAACGCAGCGCATTGAACTCCGGGGTATCGCCGGTGAACATCTCCACGAGTTCCAGCCACTCGACCAGGCCATGGGTCAGCCCGAATCCGGCCAGCAGTCGCCAGGAGAGTCCCGAGGGATCCTCACGGGGCAAAAAGAGGCATACCACCCCCAGAATCAGGAAGCTCAGCCCGTAGACGAAATAGATGTAGTCCATCTGCTGGGTGAACCATTCGGACATGCGCTTTCCCTGTCACACAAGGGGTTGACTGTATTTGCATTTATTGCTAATTTTGCCAAAACATGTCAAGATACAAAGTGGACATGTCGAAAGGTGCGCGCACCCATCCATGTCCCCAACGGAGTTTCGTGGCGTCTCATGGCCACCCCGACCCCATCCGGCAACCTTCGACCAGACCGCCCGCATGAACCCGCTCCCACGCCCCCGCATCCTGATCGTCGATGACAAGCCGGCCAATCTGACCGCCTTGCGCGCGTTGTTGTCACGGGTGAACGCCGAAGTCCATCCCGCCCTCTCGGGCCACGAAGCCCTGGCCCTGCTGATCGAACACGACTTCGCGCTGATGCTCCTGGATGTGGACATGCCCGGCATGGACGGTTTCGAGGTGGCGCGTACCGCCTTCAAGCTGGAACAGACCCGGAATCTGCCGATCCTGTTTCTGACCGCGGCCTACAAGGATGATTTCCACCGTTTGCAGGGGTACAAGAGCGGCGCGGTGGATTATATCGAAAAACCGATCGATGATGTCATTTTGCTGTCAAAGGTGCGGCTGTTTCTGAATCTGTATAACGCCCGCAACGAATCCGAACAGTTGCGCCAGGAGCTGCATCTCTCCGAGGAGCGGTTCAAATTCGCCCTCGAGGGGAGCACCGACGGGTTGTGGGATTGGAACATCGCCACCGGGTCGGTCTATTTCAGTCCGCGCTGGTGCGCCATGCTCGGCTACGAACCTGGCGAGATCGAACCCAATGTCGGTTCCTGGGCCCGCCTGGTCCACCCGGAGGACAAGGCGGCGGTCATGGCGCGGCTCGACGACCATCTGGCCGGACGGATCCCCCTCTACCAGACCGAACACCGCCTGCGCACCAAGAGTGGCGAGTGGATGTGGATTCTGGACCGTGGCAAGGTGGTGGCCCGCGCGCGCAACGGCACTCCCTTGCGGGCGGTGGGCACCCATCAGGACATCTCGCCGCGCAAGATCATGGAAGAGGAGCTGCGTCGCAGTCGCGAAAATTACGAAAAACTGACCACGCGCATTCCGGTCGGAGTCTACAAGTTCCGCTGTACCGCGCAGAACGAAATCTCCTTCGACTACGTGAGCGAACCCTTTTGCACGCTGTTCGGGCTGGATCGGGAGACGTTGAGCCGGGATGTGATGCAGATTTTTCGCGTCGCCCATCCCGAGGAACAGGAGGAGTTCCTGCGCCTGACCCTGGAGATCGCCAAAAAGCGGGAGCCGTTCCTGTGGATCGGTCGTTTCACGGTGGCTGGCCGGGTGCGCTGGTTGCACATCCAGTCCACGCCGAACATCGAATTGATCGGAGATACCACCTGGGATGGGGTGGTGATCGACATCACCGAGCGCAAGGCCCTGGAAGAGGCGATGCTCGATGCCAAACAGGAAGCCGATACCGCCAATCGGGCCAAGAGCCGCTTCTTGGCCACGATGAGCCACGAAATCCGCACCCCGATGAACACCATTCTCGGGATGGGCGAGATGCTCCGGGAGTCGCCACGACTGAGCCCGCGGGAACGACAGATGGTGCAGATCGCCAACCGGGCCGGCGAATCGCTCATGGCCCTGGTGCATGACATCCTGGATCTCTCCAAGATCGAAGCCGGGCAGATGCAGCTGGAATCGATCCCCTTCGTGCTCGAGGTGGAACTCAACCAGACCCTGGCGATCATCCGCGAAAGCGCCACGACCAAGGGGATCGAGGCGGCAATTTCCCTGGAACCGGGTCTGCCGCGCCAGGTGCGCGGCGATCCGCAACGGTTGCGTCAGGTTCTGTTGAACCTCCTCGGCAATGCGATCAAGTTCACCCATCAGGGAGGGATCGCGCTGCGCGCCCGCCAGGTGGACGGCGGCATGATCCAGTTTCTGGTCCAGGATACCGGCATCGGCATCCCCGAGGATCGCCTGAAGGAGATCTTTCAACCCTTCACCCAGGGCGACGCCTCCACCCCGCGCCGTTTCGGCGGTACCGGACTGGGACTCAACATCTGCCATCAACTGGTCACCCTGATGGGTGGCCGGATCTGGGTGGAGAGTCGCGTGGGATCGGGGAGCATTTTTTATGTGCAACTCCCCTTGGGCGAGGAACAAAACCTGCCGGAACCGGTCATCCTGTCCACCCCCCCGGAGGAGATCGCCCTCCCCGCGGGTGACGCCCCGCGCCTGCTGGTGGTCGATGACACCGAAGACAACCGCCAGGTGATCCTGGCCTTTCTCGAGGGAGGCAACCAGGTGATCGTCGAGGCGGCCAGCGGCACCGAAGCCTTGGAACGGTTCCTGGCCGAACCGTTCGATCTGGTCTTCATGGATATCATGATGCCGGGCATGGACGGCCTGGAGACCACGCGACGGATCCGCGCCGCCGAGACCGATACGGGGCGCCCGCGCACGCCGGTGATCGCGGTCACCGCCCACGCCCTGAAGGAGGACATGGAGCGATCCCTGGCCGCCGGGTGCGATCTGCACCTTTCCAAACCGCTGCGCCGGGGGGAGGTTCTGGAGGTGCTCAACCGCTTCCTGGCACGGGGTCAACACATCCCGGAACCGACTCAATCCGCCAAATCCCCTCCCCAGGTGATCGACCCCGTGATGCTCGAGCAGCTGAAAAACGAGACTGGCAGCGGTTTTGCGCGCATCCTCGAGATGTTTCTGAAAAACTTTCCGGGCCGGCTGGATGCCCTGCGCGCCGCCTGGGAGACCCACGACGCGGAAGGGTTGCGTCAGGTCGCCCACAAGCTCAAGGGAACCTCCAGCACCTTCGGCGCCACCCGCTTCGCCCATGCCTGCGCCGAGCTTGAACAACTCGCCGTGCGCCAGGCATCCCTGACCCTGCTTCAGGATGCGCTCGACACGGTATTGGACGAAGCCGGCCTGATGCAACGGCGACTGGAGATTCTGGCGCTCGAAACGCACGGCGATTGAATTTTCTTATTATTGATAAAATATATTAATAAATCAATTATTCTATTTTATAATCAGCTCTTTAACAAATAACCGTGCGCCCGATTCTGTTCTATGCCATCATAAGGAGTCCTTTTGCATTTCGAGGAATGATCGACTCCAGACTCCAGGATACGTCGCATGCACCCCAACAGCCCAGCACCGCACGGCCTGCTGACCGGCCTGTTCCGAACCCGCTTCTTGAGGTTCAGCTTTTTTCTCTCCGTGCTGTTCGTGATTCTGATCCCCCTGCATGCCTGGTGGGTCGGCAATCCCGCCTTCCGCGACGTGCTCATCCGCTTCACCGAGGAAGACGCGGTACGACTGGCCGACCACCTGGCCGGGGACATCCCCTTCGATCCCGCCACCAACCAGCCGCAAGTCACCGACGAGCTGCGCAAGGAGCTGGCGAAAGTCGCGGTCGGGTTCAAGCTCCACAAATACCGACTGTTCGACGCCTCCGGACGCATCATCCACTCCTCGATCCCCCAGGAGATCGGAAAAATCAACGAACACGCCTATTTCCACGACATCGTGGCCAAGGGGACCCCCTACAGCCAGGTGGTCCGGAAAAACGGCAAGAACCGCGAAGACGAAACCATTCTCCTCGACGTGGTGGAGACCTATGTTCCGATCATGCGGGCCAACGCCTTCCAGGGCGCCTTCGAGATCTACTCGGACATCACCGCCTGGCGCACGCGGATCGACCGCATCGTCGCCACCAGTTCGCTGGTCCTGGGTCTGATGGCCCTCACCCTCCTGACGGTGATCATCGCCACCCGCATCCGCATTCAACGCCGCATCCACGCCTTCATGGAAGCGATCGCCGCCACCTCCCAGGGAATCTTCACCCGTGCGCTTCCCCTGGAGGGGCGCGACGAGTTGACCGACATGGCGGCGAACTTCAACCGCATGAGCAACGAGCTGCACAAGCTCCACCACGGGTTGCAGAACGAAAAGAACAAGCTCACCACCATCATCTTGAGTGCCCGTGAAGGGATCGTCGTCACCAACGACGCGGGGGATGTGGTGCTGGTCAATCCGGCGGCGGAGCGGCTGTTGGGCAAATCCGCGGAGCGGATTCAGCGGGAGGGCTTCCTCAAGGTGGTCGATGATCCGGAGTTCGTGGCGCGGTTCGTGGCCGACGAAGGGGTGGACATGCCGGAGACCCTGGTTTACAACCAGCATGTGTTGCAGTTCTACGCCTCGACCATCCACGACCGCAACGGGAGCACCATGGGATCCGCCGCCCTGCTGCGAGACATCACCGAGGAGAAGAAGCTCGAGGAGAAATTACGCAGTCAGTCGATCACCGATCCGTTGACCGGCCTGTTCAACCGCCGTCACTCCGAGGAGAACCTGCACGCCGAGATGCAGCGTTTCCAGCGTAGCGGTCATGGTTTTGCCGTGGCGCTCCTGGATGTGGACCATTTCAAGCGGTTCAACGACGAACACGGTCACGATCAGGGGGACCGGGTGTTGCAGGCCGTGGCCCGGAATCTCCATCTGCACTACCGGCAGATCGACATCTGTTGCCGTTTCGGCGGGGAGGAGTTCTGCATCATCATGCCCGGAACGTCGCTCTCCGGGGCCATGCTCGCCGCGCAACGCCTGCGCGAGGGCATCGAGGAGATGCGTGTGGATGGTCTGAAGGTGACGGTGAGCATCGGCGTGGTCGTTTGTGACCGGATGGTGCGCACCCAGGAGGAGTTGATCAAACGGGCCGATCAGGCCCTGTACGCGGCCAAGCATCTGGGGCGCAACCGGGTGGTCGAGTGGCGCGAGACGTTGCTGGAGCAGGCGGATTCGTGAGAGAGCGGAGGGAGAAAAAACGGGCGGGGTCCAGGGTTCCGGGGACTCCGCCCATCACACCAGTCAGGCGGTGATCCGTTCCACCCCGCGCCGCCCCCGTTGCTGAGAAAAGAGGGCCTCCATCACCACCACCTTCAACCGTTCGTAGGGGGTGGGTTTGTGAAGCACCTCGACATCTTCGGGAACCCCCCCCTTGGCGGCGATCTGCACCTCATCCATGGCGGTGACCACCAGGATGTGGCTGCGACTGAGTTCCGCGGACTCGCGCAAGGCGCGGATCATCTGGAAACCATCCATGGCAGGCATCATCAGATCGGCGATGATGACGCCGGGTTTGTGCAAACCAGCCTGGATGAGCCCGTCGTAACCATCCCCGGCCACCACCAGACGGACCGGCAATCCCCAGTTGGCCACGACGGCCTTGGTGATTTCGCGCAGATTCTCGTCGTCCTCGACCAGCAGCAGGGTCAGCTCGGGCAATTCGGGATCCTGGAGCTGTTCGCGGCGTTTGGCCAACAGGAGGTTGATGGAACTCATGGGGATGCGGCAATGGCCCCCGGCGGTTTTCCAGGATTTGATGATCCCCCTTTCCATCCAGTAATGGATGGTGCGCTGGGAGACACCCAGGATCTGCGCTGCCTTGGAGGTGGTTACCACGGGATCGGTGGTTTCCGGAATGCGTGACACGGGCATGGCGATTCCAAACGCATGATTCTGAGGGGTGAAACGATAAACTGCAAAATTTGCCTAATTTTCCTCTAAGCTGGAAAAATTTTAGCATTGAATACGGATCATACCCGCATCACCCCTCCCAAGCAAGGAAAAAGTTCTCCATAAGATTGATAAACAGATACGCACGGACAGCCCCGTGAGTCAGGTGATACCCGTAAAAATAATACTGAAAAAAATGCAAAACGGGAAAAAATTAATCTTGCAATGCCAGAAAAACAGGAAAATAATACATACGAACGCTTATCAGAACCGCTTGAAAGCCGACTGCGACCACACCGGCGCACCGGCCAGAGGGGAAACGACCATGCTTGACGACTCCTTTCGACAGATGGGGCGCACCTATCAGGCCGATGAAATCATCTACCGGCAGGGGGATCCGGCGGAACAGTTCTATGTAATCCAGCGCGGCAGCGTGGTCATCACCCGGGAGACCGCCACGGGGCAGACCCTGCTGGTCGAATCCGGCGACGGGGAGGTGTTCGGCATCGTTTCGTTGTTTCTGGCCGGACGCCGACGTTTCTCCACCGCCCGCGCCGCGGTCGAATCGGTGATCATGAGCGTGGACGCGAAGATCTTCATGGCCCGGCTTCATCAGGATCCGTCGATCGCCTTTCGCGTCATCCGTCACCTCTCCCAACGGATCCACGATCTCGATCTCGCCCTGCCCGCCACCCAACGCGGACGCCTGAATGTCCACGACTTCTCGGTAGGTCACCATTTTCTGGTGGTGGAGGACGAAATCGAGTTCTTCAGCCTGATCACCGCCTGGCTGAAACACGATGACGAAACCCGCGACTCCCCCTGTCAACTGGGCTCCTGCAAACTCACCCACGCCTGGAACCGGCACGAGGCCGAAACGCTGCTCGGCACGGAGAAATTCGACCTGATCCTGCTCGACCTCAATCTGCCGGACAGTCACGGATACGCGGAAACCTTCGTCCAGATTCATGAACGCGCACTGGACACCCCCATCCTCGTCTTCACCGGCATGGATGACGACCAACAGGCGGTTCTGGCCGTGGACGCGGGTGCCCAGGACTATCTGATCAAGGGGGAGGTGAGCCGTCGGGCGTTCCACCGCGCCATCCGCCACGCCCTGTCCCGACACGACCAGTACCGGAAAACCTTGACCGAAGCGGAGGTAAAGACCGAAAATCATGTGGAAAGATTTTCTTTCAACCTCTTCGACTGGTCGGTGAAGGCCGAACATCGATTACGGGCCTGACAATCACATCCATCGGACCCTTGAACGCGGAGAACCCAACCAAATGGAAACCAACACCGGAATCGGCAGTGTCGTCAAGTCAGGGCTTTTCACGGAGTCCGAAAAAGAGGATGAGGTCGTCACCCGGCATCCGATCGTCGTGAGCGTGTCGCGCAACTTCGGATCCAACGGCGGAAAAATCTCGGAACTCCTTGCCGAACGGCTCGGCGTGACGTGCTACGGTCACTCGATGATCGACGAGATGATGAACAAGACCCATACCACCAAGAAACTGATGACGCTCATGGACGAAAAACTCCCGCGCGCCATCGACAGTTTCCTCTACTCGCTGTTCGTCAAGCCGGACAACTCGGTGGCCGGGTACTACAAAAACCTCATCAAGACCGTACTCAACATCTCCAAGCTCGGCGGCGTGATCGTCGGACGCGGCGCGCGACTGATCCTCGCCCACGATCCGCTGGTCTTCCGGGTGAGCATCGAAGGATCGCGGGATGTCTGCATCAAGCGGGTCGCCGAACGGGAAGGGATCAGCGACGAGGCGGCCAAACGCAAGATCATCAGCACCGAAAAGGACCGCTCGGCCTTCATGAAGGGGCTGTTCAAACGCTATCCGAACACCCGCACCTACTACGATCTGGTGATCAACTCCGACCGCATCGACCCGCTGCATGCCGTGGACATCATCGTCCACGCCATGGAACGAATGGGCTACATCACCGCCGAACAGGCCAATGCCCCGCAGCATCGCGCCGCGCCCATCGAGGTCCGTCCGCTGCCGCCGGTCCATCTCGGTCTGCACTTCCTGATCGTCGAGGACGAAACCGAGTTCTACTCCCTGATCAAGGGGTGGCTCGAGACCTGGCCGGGCACCGGCGACAAGGGCGACAAGGGCGACAAGGGCGACAAGGAGACCACCCGCCTGACCACCCCGTCGGTCAATCTGACCAATGCCAAGAGCTTCCAGGATGCCGAAGCGTACCTGGAGCACAACCACTACGACCTGATCCTGCTCGATCTGAACCTCTCCGACAGCCGCGGGCTGGAAGAGACCTTCGGACGCATCAACCAGAAGATCCGCGACACCCCGATCATCGTTTTCACGGGCATCGACGATGAACAAAAAGCCGACCAGGCGGTCGCCCAGGGCGCGCAGGACTATCTGGTGAAAGGTCAGGTGAACAAAAAGATCCTGGTGCGTTCGATCAAGCATGCCCTGTCCCGTTACCGGATCATGCGCTCTGGAAAAAAACAAGCATGAGACGCATGCTCGAAGGAGTGAGCTGACAATGGCCAGAATCCTGATCATCGACGACGACGAACCCTTTCGTGTCCATCTGGGCACCCTGTTGCGCAACGCGGGACATGTGGTTCTGGAGGTCGAGTGCGCCCTGAACGCCCTGGACAAAATCGCCCTCGACCCCTTCGACCTGTTGATCACGGACATTTTCATGCCACGGATGGATGGATTCGAACTGCTCTCTGCCCTGCTCCGGCATCACCCGCGCATCCGGGTGATCGCCATGAGCGGTGGCGGGATGACCATGAGCCCGAACCTGGCCTTGAGCGTGGCCAAAAAACTGGGGGCCACGGAGTTGATCAGCAAACCGTTTCAGCCCGGAGAGGTGCTCCGGGCCGTTGATCAAGCCTTGGCCTCACTGACGTGAAACGTGGCTGGATGATGGGTATCGGGTTTCAATGCTAAGGAAACGACATGGCAAACATTCTGGTGGTTGATGACGACGAGATATTCCGGATCTACCTCGTCACGGTATTGCAGAAGGCCGGATACACCGTGCTGGAAGCGGAGAACGGGCAGGCGGCCCTTGATCTGGTGGGCACGATGAAGATCGATCTGATCATCACCGATATCTTCATGCCCAAGATGGATGGGATCGACCTGCTGGCCGCAGTGCTCGCCGAGCACCCGAATGCCAGAATGATCGCCATTTCCGGCGGGTACAAGGCGATGAACTCCAAACTCACCCTGGAGATGGCGCAATCCTTCGGGGCCATGGAGATCATCACCAAACCATTCCACGCCGAAACCGTGTTGCAGAAGGTCCAGTCGGCACTGGCCACGCTTACTTGAGAGGCTGTTTGGTGATTCCATGAATGGAATCACTGGCCACGCTTACTTGAGAGGCTGTTTGGTGATTCCATGAATGGAATCACCAAACCTGCACGAATCGAAAAAACGATTCGTGCTTCTCAACTTGCTGCGCAATTTGGCGGACCATGAATGGCCCGCGTCGGCTGGTTGGCATTTGCCAAACAGCCTCATTAAGGAAGAAAGGCGACGATCATGAACAGCGGGCATGAAAACCACGAACTTCTGGATATTTACAAACTCAACGAAATGCGCGAGGAACTGGAAGAGGGGTTCCCCACCGTGATCCGCCACTATCAGGCGGGGATCCTGCACCGTCCGGAACGGATCCGTCAGGCCATCCGCGACCACGACGCCGAACAGGTCGCCCTGGAGAGCCACTCCTTGAAAAGCGTCTGCCGTCAGGTGGGGCTCGTGCGCATGGGCGAGATGTCCGCCCAACTCGAGGCCATGGGCGCCTCCAACGAACTGGATGCCGCGGAACCCCTGGTGGAGCAACTGATCGCCGCGAGCATCGTCGCCAACCAGGAACTCATTCGCTACTGCCAGGGCACGGAACCACCCAAACCGTTCTTTGCCAAGGAGGACGCGTAGACCGGAGAGACGCCTGACCCGATTCGAACCATGACGGCAATCTCTCATGAGGTGACGATGCAAGCCGCGGAGCGTGACAAGCAGAGTCTGATTCTCGTCGCCGAGGATGATGCGGCGATGCGCGAAGCGTTGCAACAGTTCCTCATCCGGCAGGGCTACGCGGTGATGCTGGCCGGTGACGGCCAGGAGGCCCTCGAGGTGTGCGCCTCGGCCATGCCGGATCTGATCCTGCTGGATGTGCGCATGCCCAACGTCGATGGGTTGACCGCCTGCCGGACCTTGCGCAAGGATACCATCGGACCCCGCATCCCGATCATCATGCTCACCGCGCTCTTCGACGCCGGTTCGGTGGATCGGGCCTTCGAGGCCGGGGCCGACGATTACGTCACCAAACCGGTCCATTGGGCGATCCTGCGTCAGCGGATCCGCGTGCTGCTGGAACGGCGCGGGACCGAGGCGCGCATCCACCATCAGGCCACCTTCGACGCGCTCACCGATCTGCCCAACCGCACCCTGTTCCTCGACCGACTCGACCACGCCATTCAACTGGCAACCCGCAACCAGTCGCGTCTGGCCCTGCTGTTCATCGATCTGGACGGCTTCAAGCAGATCAACGACACCCTCGGTCACGCCGCCGGCGACGCCCTGTTGCGCCAGCTCGGCCAGCGGCTCAAGGATCTCATCCGCCACTCCGACACCCTGGCCCGTCTCGGCGGAGACGAATTCACCGCCATCATCGCCCCGATCGGCAACCCCCACGATCCCCAGGTGGTCGCGGACAAAATCCTCGTCACCGTCGCCGAACCGTTCGATCTGGATGGGCAACCGGCCACCATCTCGGCGAGCATCGGCATCACCCTCTTTCCGGATGACGCGAACACCACCGCCGATCTGCTGCAAAACGCGGATCAGGCCATGTACCAGGCCAAGAAGTGCGGCAAGAATCGTTATCACTTCTATCGTCCCGAATCAACGCCATGAACCCTTCCCGACACCCGGAATCGCGGGAAGGGTGAAGAACAAAGATTGCATTTGTACACCAGAATAAACGATAATAAATTTCAGAATAAATCCGGATCCCCTCAAAACAAGCATCCACGGGGATCCCGCCACGCCAACACCATGGATGCACGAACCCTGGACGCATTTCGGGGGAGATGCGATGAAAACGTTTTTTCGGGGAGTCTGGGAAGAGCACATCACGCCGATACGTTTCGTGCTCGGTCTGGTGTTGCTCACCTTGGGAGAAATCGTGGTCTTCTCCCCGCCGGGCACGGATCCGTCCGGCAGCTGGTTCCTCGGGGTTCCCCCGTTTCACATGGCCGGGATCCTGTTCTGGAATCTTCTCATCGTTCTGATCTTCTTTCATCTGCCGCTGCGCCATGAGCTGAGTTACCGGTCGTGGATCCATGCCACGCATTTCTCCCTGAGCAACCGCATGCGGCATGTCACCACCCTGAACTCCCTGGGCGCGATCACCCTGCAATTCTTGACCGAACGGCTCGATGCCCTGAACGGCGTCATCTACCTGCTCGACGAAGAACAACGCCTGCAATGGCTCGCCAGCCTCGGCACCCCGCCGCACAAGGAGATCGCCAAAACCCTCGAACCCGGCGAGGGGATCCTCGGGCAGGTGGCCATCACCCGCAAACCGGCGCATGTGACGGGCCAGTCCTGCGCACCGTTGCAGGTGCGCGCGGTGCTCGTCGAGAGCTGTCCCAACGAGGTGATCGTCCTGCCCTTGCTCCACGACGATCAGCTCCAGGGGGTGCTGGCCCTGGGCACGAAATCCCCGTTCCAGCCGCGTCAGCTCGATTTCCTCAACCGCGCCGGCGAAACCATCGCCCGCGCCATCACCGGAGTGCGCGACTCCTCGGCCCGCCAGAAACTATTGGAGGAGAGCCGCCGCAAAACCGAGGAGCTGGCCATCAACCAGCAGGTGCTGCGCGATACCATCCAGCTGCTGGAACAGAGCAGCGGCTTCAAGTCGCGCTTTCTGGCCAACATGTCCCACGAGTTACGCTCGCCGCTCAACAGCCTGCTGATCCTGGCGCAACTGCTCAAGGAGAACCGATCCGGCAACCTCACCCCCAAGCAGGTGGAGTTCGCCTCGACCATCCACGCCGCCGGATCGGATCTGCTGACCCTCATCGACGAAATCCTCGATCTGGCGCGCATCGAGGCCGGTCGAATCCGCATCTTCAAGGATCCGGTCAAACTCTCGGAGCTGGCCACCAGTCTGGAACGGCTCTTCACCCAGACCGCCCGTCAAAAGGGGCTGGAGTTCCATGTACTCATGAAGGGACAGCTCCCCCTGGCGATCCGCGCCGACCGGATCCGGGTGGAACAGATCCTGAAAAACCTCATCACCAACGCCATCAAGTTCACCCACGCCGGATCGGTGACCGTGACCTTCCGCATGGTGAACGAGGCCAACAAGGATTGCGTCTGCATGTCCGTGGCCGACACCGGGGTGGGGATTCCCCGCGATCAACACGCGCTGGTCTTCGAGCCGTTCCGGCAACTCGACGACGGGGCCAATCGCAAATACGGCGGCACCGGCCTGGGTCTGGCGATCTGCAAGGAGCTGGCCCAGCTCCTGAACGGTCGCATCGAGTTGATCAGCGAAGAGGGCAAGGGGAGTCTGTTTTCGCTCATTCTGCCGTTCGAGGCCGTGGAAAGCATCCCGCTCGTCCTTCCCGACGCCCAGATCGACGTGCGCAACCGTCAGGTGGATGCCATTCCGGACGACCGGCGCCATCTGACCCCCGAGGATCGGGCCATTCTGCTCGTAGGCATGGATTACCACCGCATCCGTGCCCTGGGAGACACGGCACGCGCGCTGGGATTGGGGGTGATCGTGGCCGGAGATCAGAGCGCCGCGCTCTTTCTGGCCAACTTCCTGCGTCCCACCGGTCTGGTGATGGTGGGGGATCTGCCGGGCGTGGCCACGGTGCCGTTGATCCGCCGCCTGCGCACCACCGCCGATCACGATGCCATGCCGGCCCTCTATCTCCATCCGGCCAATGCCCCACCCCTCGAGGATCTCTCCACCGAGCGCATCATCGTCACCCCCCTGCTGCGCGAGAACGAACGCATCGACGCGGAAAGCCTGCAATTCTTGAAATCGATCTACGCCTCCCCCCTGGCGCCCAGCGAACCGTCGCCGCCGCCCACCCTGCAAGAACCCGACACCGCGACGGACGACACCGGAGTCGCCTCCCTCCCGCCTCCGTCCCATCCCGCCACCCGCGCCGCGATGCGCGATCTGGCCGGACGCCGCATCCTGCTGGTGGACGACGACATCCGCAACGTCTTCGCCCTCACCAGCCTGCTCGAGGATCAGGGCGCCCAGGTGATCATGGCCGAAAACGGTCGCGTCGCCCTGGAACTGCTGCGCCAGCACCCGCGCATCGACATGCTGCTCCTGGACATCATGATGCCGGACATGAACGGCTATGACCTGCTCGGCGAGATCCGCCGTCAGCCGGAGTGGCGCGAACTGCCCATGCTGGTGCTCACCGCCAAGGCCATGCAGGGCGAACGACAACGGTGTCTGGAGGCCGGCGCCTCGGATTATCTCTCCAAACCCGTGGATACCCAGAAACTTCTGTCGATGATGCAACCCTGGCTCGCCACGAACCGGTGACACCATGAAACCCCATATCCTCATCGTCGATGATCTCGACAACAACCTCACCGCCACCGCCGGTCTGCTCGCCGACCTGGACGCGGAGATGGTCCTGGCGCGCAACGGTCGCGAGGCGCTGTTGCAGATGACCAAGCAGGAGTTCGCCGTGGTGCTGCTCGATGCCCACATGCCGGACATGGACGGCTTCGAGGTGGTCAAGCTGATGTCGAGCGTCAACCGCACCAAAACCATCCCGATCATCTTCATGTCCGCGGTCTTCAAGGACGACCAACACGCCCTGACCGGCTATGATCTGGGCGCCGTGGACTATCTGGTCAAACCCTTTCCACCGGAGTTCCTGCGCGCCAAGGTCAAGGTCTTTCTGGAGCTGTACCGGCAGAAGGAGCAGATCCGCTCCCAGGAACGGGCCATCCGGCTGTTTCACAACCTGCTCGACGAATCCAGCGACGAGATCCTGATCTTCGACACCCGCACCGGACTTCTGATCGAGGCGAATGCCACCGCCTTCCAACGTCTCGGTCTGCCCAGGGAAGAACTGATCGGAGAGTTCCACCTGGAGGATTGTCATCTGCTCATCGGCGAGGATCGGGATCTGGAATTTTTTCTCGACCGGTTGCGCGCCGTCGGTCATCTGGTCGTCGAAGGCTCCTACCTCGATCCCCAACGGCGGCTGCACCATACCGAAACCAATGTGCAACTGCTGAATCAGGGGGATCAACCTCTGATTCTGGCCATGCTGCGCGACGTGACGGAGCGCAAGCAGACCGAACTGGCCTTGAGTCGCGCCCAGGCCGAAGCCAACCAGGCCAACCAGGCCAAGAGCGATTTTCTGGCCGCCATGAGCCACGAGATCCGCACGCCGATGAACATCATCATCGGCATGGGGGACGTGCTCATGGAGACCTCCCTGACCACCCAGCAACGCTACTATCTCTCGATGCTGCGCAACGCGGGATCGAACCTGCTGATGCTCATCAACGACATCCTCGATTTGAGCAAGGTGGAGGCGAACATGTTGCGCATCCACGAGGAGCCGGTCCAGTTGCGGGAACTGGCCCGCGAGGTGGTGGAAATGTCGCGGGTGCTGGCCAACACCAAGGGACTCGCCCTGGAGGTGCGCATCGATCCTGCCTTGCCGGAGTGGATCGTCGCCGATGCGCTGCGGTTGCGGCAGTGTTTCTACAACCTGTTGAGCAACGGGGTGAAATTCACCGACACGGGTTGGGTGGTGCTGGATATCGGGCAGAATCCGGAGAACGCCGGTGAGTTGCTGGTCGTGGTTTCGGACAGCGGCATCGGCATCCAGTCGGATCAGCTGGAGCTGATCTTCGAGAGTTTCACCCAATCCGACTCCGGCATTTCGCGTCGTTACGGCGGCACCGGACTCGGCCTATCCCTGACCCGACGGCTCCTGGAACGCATGGGGGGACGGATCTGGGTGAAGAGTCAGGTCGGCAAGGGGAGTCAATTCCATTTCGTGATTCCCCTCGTGGTCGCCACGCCGCCGCTCCAGTTGGACGATTGCGGGGCTCTCCCCTGTCCGCCCGCGGAGACGATGCGACCGTTGAAGATCCTGCTGGTCGAGGATGTGGAGGAGAACTGCGAGTTGATCCGCATCTATCTGGAGGAGACCCCGCACCAATTGTACGTGGTGGGCAACGGCGCCGAGGCGGTGGATCAGGTGAAGCGCGAGCCGTTCGACATCGTGCTCATGGACATCGAGATGCCGGTGATGAACGGTCTGACCGCCACGTCCCGCATCCGCGCCTGGGAGGCCAAACACAAAAACCAACCTCCGTTGATCATCCTGGCGCTCTCCGCCCACTCCATGGAGGGCGAGGCCAGACAGTGCCGCGACGCCGGATGTGACGACCATCTGGGC
Source organism: Candidatus Magnetaquiglobus sp. (assembly GCF_058402785.1). Lineage (NCBI taxonomy): Bacteria > Pseudomonadati > Pseudomonadota > Magnetococcia > Magnetococcales > Candidatus Magnetaquicoccaceae > Candidatus Magnetaquiglobus > Candidatus Magnetaquiglobus sp. Next base: position 97,030 of record NZ_JBZVFG010000003.1, on the reverse strand, counting down.
AAGCCGATCAGCAAGAAGACCCTTCTGGCCGCGTTGAAACGGCATGCCCAGGGAGGCGCCGCGCCACGCCCATGACCGACACGCCGGAACGGGTCACGCTCCGGGTCGGCGCAACGACCTGGCAACTCACCCCCACGCCGGGACAATCGGTACGGGCGTGGCTGGACACCACCCGGCTGCGGGTGCGCGCCGCATGTGGCGGGACTGGCGGTTGCGGGGTCTGCGTGATCCGTCTGGTTTCCGGCTCCGCCAACCCCCTGACCCGCGCGGAGCGGGAGAAGCTCACCCCCGAGCAACAGCGACGCGGATACCGCCTGGCCTGTCAGGTGCGACCGGTCGGATCGTGCCTGCTGGAACTTGACGATCCCGCCCCTCTCTCCCCCTGGCGGAGCCTCCCCGCCGACGAACTGCATCCGCTCGATCCCCATCCCTCCGAAGGAACACCCACCCACCCGTTGGGCGTGGCGCCAGACCCTGGAGGAGGCGAGCGCGACGGTCGGGCAGACCCCCACCCGTTGGGCGTGGCCGTGGATCTGGGCACCACCCACCTGCGCGTCTCGCTGTGGAATCGCCGCCGCCGTCTGGCCAGCCGCCGGGGGCTCAATCCCCAGTCGATCCACGGAGCGGACATCCTCAACCGGCTGCACGAGGCCAGTCGCGATCCGGTCCGTGCCGGGGAGTTGGCCGATCTGGCCCGCCAGGCGATCCTGGGAGCGATCACCGACATGATCGCCCGGGATCTGGGCGAGGGAACCTCCATGCTCGACAGGATCGGTCGCATGCGGATCGTGGGCAACACCGCCATGTTGATCCTCCTGGCAGGCGCGGGAGCCGCCACCCTTTTGGATCCGGATGGCTGGGACACCCCGCTCCCCTGTCAACCCGATGATCCGGAGCGCTGGCAGACCCTCTGGGGATTGCCCAACGCCCGGATCCGCCTGATCGCGCCGGTGGCGGGCTTCATCGGCTCGGATTTACTGGCCTGTCTGCTGGCCACCCGCCTGATCGAGCAGCCCCCCGGCTCCCTGCTGTTGGATCTGGGCACCAACATCGAGATGGCCTTGTGGGATGGTCGATCCCTGCACGTCGCCTCGACCCCCGGCGGACCCGCCTTCGAGATGAACGGCATCCGCCACGGTCTGACGGGCGACGCGGCGGGAGCCGTGACCCATGTTGACGAGGTGGACGGATGCCCGGTTTTCTCGACCATCGGCATGGCCCACCCCAGGGGTATTGCGGGACCGGTCTGCTGGATGCCGTGGCCCTGCTCTGCCGGCGGCAATGGGTCAAACCCTCGGGACGCTTCGCCATGCCGGTGACCGAAACCGGCCTCCCCCTGGACCCGGACCAACCGGCCACCGCCATCACCAGCCGGGATATCGATCAGTTCCAGCGCGGCAAGGCCGCCTGCGCGGCGGCCATCGAAACCCTGCTCGGACGGGCGGGATTCGATTGGCATCACACCACCGGCCTGTGGCTGTGCGGAGCCTTCGGCGCGGGGTTGAACATCGCCAACGCCCAACGGCTCGGCCTGCTCCCCCCACTGGAGGGTGCGCGCATCCACAAGATGGCCGGCGCGGCCCTGGCCGGATGTGAAACCGCACTTTTTGCCCCCGAGGAGTCCGACCCCTTTTCCGCAACCCGCGCCGCCATTCTCCCGGTCTCCCTGGCCACGGACGAATGCTTCGCGGATACATTTTTCCGGCATTTAAGGTTGACAACCTCTTCCGGCGGATCTATAAGATAGAATAATGCTTATATTCTTATATTTTCAACAAAAAAACCCATCATGATCAGCGCCTTGACCCCTTTCGTCGCCGCCTACCAGGATGCGGTCTTCGACACCGATCGCGATGCCGCCTTCGCGGTGGTGCATGACGCCCTCAACCACGGCATTTCCCCCGAAGAAATCGTGTTCCGGGTGGTGGTCCCGGCCAGCGAAGAGATGATGTCGCGCATCTCCAGGGATCCGGACGCCAACCTGGCCCAGCACTTCATGACCGCCCAGATCTCGGCGGAAATCACCGAAGAGATGCTCAAACGGTTCAGCCGCTCTCCCAAGGCGATCGGACGGGTGGTGATCGGCACGGCGCGTGGAGATCTGCACTCCCTGGGGAAACGGATCGTCTCCGGATGTCTGAAGGCGTTGATGGTCGAAGTGATCGATCTGGGGGTGAATGTCCCGGCGGAACGGTTCGTCGAGGAGGCGGTGCGGCTCGATGCCCAGATCATCGCCATCTCCGCGATGATGGTCCACACCGCCACCGGACCGGAGGGGGCGCGCAAGGTGCGCGAACTGCTTCGGGAACGGGGACTGGACAAACGAATCAAACTCGTGGTGGGTGGCGCCCCCTACCGCTTCGACGACCACCTGTTCGCCCATGTGGGCGCGGACGGTTGGGCCGCGGACGGAGTTTCCGCCGGCAAGGTCATCATCGATCTGCTGCCCAGGCCCGAATCCACGCCGCTCCCGCCCCTCGAAACCGCTCCTCCCGGCATCGCTCCACCATCCGAACCCAAAACTCCCCTCAACGCCCCGGCATCGCGCGCCACGCCGGAGATCTCCCCCCTGGAGATCCTGGCGGCGGCCATCGCGGGACGTCCCGCCCCACGCATCCCGATCTTCTGCAACCTCCTGGATCAAGGCGCCAGGACGCTGGGACTCTCCATGCGGGAGTACTATGCCAGCGGCGAGAACGTGGCCCTGGGACAGCTGGCCATGCGCGAACGCCATGGCCACGACAACCTCTGGAGCCTCTTCTACGTGGGCAAGGAAGCGGAACTGCTCGGCTGCGAAGAGATCCTCTTTGCCGAGGATGGTCCGCCGAACGTGGGTGATTTCGTCATCAAGCGCCCGGACGACATCCACAAGCTGACCGTGCCCGACGACATCACCGCCCATCCGGCCTGGCGGGAGACCGCCACCTGCCTCAAGATCCTCACCCGCGAATCCGCGGGACGTTTCCCGATCTGCGCCTATCTGACCGCCTCCACCACCCTGCCCGCCCTGCTCATGGGGATGGACAAATGGATGGAGCTGCTGCTCTCCGGTCCGGTCGAACTCCGTGACGAACTGCTGGCCAAATGTTCCGAGCTGTTTCGGAAACAGGTGGCCGCCTATCGGGCCGCCGGGGCCCAGGTGTTGATCTACTCCACCCCGTTCGGTTCCCCCTCCTTCGTGGGCATGAAACGGTTCGAGCAGCTTTCGCTCCCCTGGATGCAACGGGACCTGGAACCGGGCGGGGTGGGAGGCATCGTCTACTATTGCGGCATGGCCTCCTTCATCCGGGCGATCCGTCCGGTGATGGAAACCTTGAAAATCAACATCCATTACATCAGCCCGCTCGACAGCCTGGAGGAGGCCAAAGCCATCGTCGGCACCCAGGGGCTCACCTGCGGCGTGATCGACGACATCAAGATGATCTCCTGGAGCCCGGAGGAGACACGGGAGGAGGTGCGTCGTCTGTGCGCCATCGGCATGCCGGGGGGACATTTTCTGCTCGGAACCGGCGTGATGCCCCTGGCGGTGCCCGAGGCCAACATCCGCACCTTCATCGAGGCGGGCCGGGAGTGGGGCCGGTACACATGAACACCCCCCCTCGATCCGACCCACCGCCCCTGCGATTGGTCGGCTGCGGCATCCTGCACAAGGAGGTCGATCACCTGATCCGCAAGAACGGCTGGAACCTGGAGTCCCGATTTCTCGACTCCAGCCTCCACAACCATCTGGCCCGGCTCTCCAACCGGTTGAACCTGGCCCTGGATCGGGAAGATGAAAAAGGACGCGATACGATCGTCTTTTACGGCTGCTGTCACCCCGAAATGGAAAAAATCCTGACGTCCCACCACACCCTGCGCACCCAGGGACAGAACTGCATCGTCATGCTGCTCGGCCACGAATGGTTCATGGATGAACTGGAACTGGGGAGCTATTTCCTGCTCGAGGATTGGGCCATGAGTTGGCGTCCGATGTTCGCGGAGGTGTTTGGTGCGAACCGTTCCGTGGTGCGCGAGATCTTTCATGCCAGTCACCAGGGGATCGTCGCGATCCGCACCCCCTGTTCCGATGATTTCACCCCCGAAGCCCTCGAAATGGCCGACTATCTCGATCTCCCCCTGCGCTGGCTGGATGTCACCCTCGATCATCTGGAAGGGGTTCTGGCCGAAGCCCTGACGCGCAAGAGCACCCCCGGAGCCGGATGATGGCGGAAACCGATCCGAAAGCTCACCATCTGCGCGAGCGCCTGCAAAAACTGGCCGAGGAGAAATCCAACCTTCAATTGATCCTGAGCCTGATCGAACGCCTGACCACCGGTTCCAATCCCCGTGACATGGTGCAACAGATGCTCACCTCGGTGATCGAAATCATCGGTGGCACCGATATGACCATCCACTATTGGATCGGCAACGAACTGCATTTGGCCTCCTTTCTGGGCGAGGAGCGGGTGGTCGGGTCGATCGACGACCCCTTGTCCGCCCAGGTCGCCATGCGTCGGGAGTTCATCGAGCACGCCTGTGGCCAGGTCGATCCCATGCTGCACGACGGCATCACCCCCGGGCCCTGGCATTGGGCCTTTCCCCTGCTGGTGGGCACGGAGCTGATCGGGGTGGTCAAGATCGAGAACATCCAACTCAACAGTTCCACCCTGCGCCGTCATCTGCCGATCTTCTTCACCCATCTGGCCCTGACACTCGGCAACTGCATCCGCGAACACATCCGCCGCAACGCCGAGGCGGCGTTGCGCAGGAAAACCGAGGAGTTGGACCGCTATTTCGTCAACTCGCTGGATCTGCTGTGCATCGCGGATCTGCAAGGCACCTTCCGCAAGCTCAATCCGGCTTGGCGCGAAACCCTCGGTTACCCCCTCATCGAGCTGGAAGGACGCCGGGTGCTCGATTTTGTCCATCCGGACGACATGGCCGCCACTCTGGAGGCGATCGGCACCCTGACGCTGCGTCTGCCGGTGATCAATTTCGTCAACCGCTTCCTGCACAAGAATGGCGGTTCCCGCTGGATCGAATGGCATGCCCGTGCCGTGGATGATCTGATCTACGCCGTGGCCAGGGACATTACCGCGCGCAAGGAGCTGGAGCACTCCTTGCTGGCCCAGCAGCGGCAATACGAAGAACTGACCAGCCGCATTCCGGTGGGCGTGTACAAATTCCGCATCCACGCGGATGGCTCGATGGGCTTCGATTATGTCAGCGACCGTTTCTGTCAACTGATCGCCCAGAGCCGCGAGGCGATCCTGAGCAACGCCAACGCCGCCTTCGACCCGGTTCATCCCGAAGACATCACCAACTTCATCGCCGCCAATCGCGAGGCCGGTCGCGCCTTGAAACCGTTCCGCTGGGAGGGACGCTTTCTCATCCACGGCCAGATCCGCTGGGTGCTGATCGAATCCACGGGACAGCGCGAAAGCAACGGAGACAGCATCTGGGATGGCGTGATCGCCGATGTCACCGAACGTCATCTGTTCGAGGCCGAGTTGCGGCAGGCCAAGGAGGCCGCCGAGGCGGGCAATCGCGCCAAGGGTGAATTCCTGGCCGCGATGAGTCACGAAATCCGCACACCGATGAACGTGGTGCTGGGCATGGCCGAACTGCTGCTCGATACCGAACTCACCGACAAACAGCACCATTATGCCCAGACCATGCACCATTCGGGTCGGGCTCTGCTGGGGGTGATCAACGACATTCTCGACTTCTCACGCATCGAAGCCGGGCGGTTGCAGTTGGTGGACGAGATCTTCTCGCCGGCCCGGTTGGTGGAGGAGACGGTGCAGTTGATGCGTCTGGCCGCCGAGGAGAAAGGGTTGACCATGCATGCCAGCATCTCGCCGGCCATCCCGGAGGCGATGCTCGGGGATGACAATCGCTTGCGTCAGGTCTTGATCAATCTGTTGGGCAATGCCATCAAGTTCACCGCACGCGGGCGGGTCGAGGTGAATCTGACCGTCCATCCGGAAGAGCGGGACATGCTGCTCTTTTCGGTCAGCGATACCGGTATCGGCGTGCCGACCGAACAGCTCGAACACATCTTCGAGCAGTTCACCCAGGCCGATTTCGGCATCACCCGTCGTTATGGGGGGACCGGGCTCGGGTTGGCGATCTCCCGTCACCTGGTTGGCATGATGGGGGGCTGGATTCGCGTGCAGAGTCAAGCCGGCGTGGGCAGCACCTTTCATTTCACCATGCCGATGCGGCTCGCCCAGCCTTCCCTTCACCCCACCGTTCCCCCCGCGGAGCCCTGTCCGACCATCACCCCCGTGGTGGGTCTCGACATCTTGTTGGCCGAGGATGTGGAGGAGAACCGGATGTTGTTCGAGGCCTATCTGCTCGGCACCCCGCACCGGCTGGTGCAGACGGTGGATGGCATCGAAGCGGTAGACCGTTTTGTCGGCGGTCGATTCGACGTGGTGGTGATGGATGTGCAGATGCCGCGCATGGACGGTTACACCGCGACGCGTCGGATCCGGCAGTGGGAGAAGGAGAACGACCGTATGCCCGTGCCGATCATCACGTTATCCGCCCATGCCCTGGAGGGAGAGCTGGAGCGGTGTCGCGCGGCTGGGGCGAACGTGTATCTGACCAAGCCGATCAGCAAGAAGAAACTGTTGTCGGAGCTTCAGAAACTTTGCGAGCGCAAACAGATGCAGGATGCGAATACCGGGGAGGGATGAACAAGGGGGCAAATCCACCCTGAATCGTTGCCAATCCTGGTGAAATCGTGTTGGGGACAGACATAAACGCCCCCGATCTTTCACCGTTGGGGGTGTGGCGACTCCACGACATGGCCGTTATCGTGAAGAAGAAGGCCCCTCACCCCCATCCTCCACCGGATCACGCTCTCCCTTCTTCACCCTCTCCGGGATCAAGGTCTGATCATCCTCAAAAAGAATCCGGTGCGCCGGCCCCTCCAGATCGTCAAACTGCCCCTTGCGCACCGACCAGATCAACATGCCCAGCCCGACCAGACTCAACAACACCGCGATCGGCAACAGAATAAAGATCGTATTCATCGCACCCTCTCAGAGGCTGTTTGCACATGCCAAACAGCCGACGTGGGCCATTTCATGGCCCGCCAAATCGCGCAGCAATTTGAAAAGCATGAATCGGTTGTTTCGATTCGTGCAGGTTTGGTGATTCGATTCAGGAAATCACCAAACCGCCTCTCATCGAATTCACTTTTTCTTTTCCAAATCCCGCAACCGCAAGGCATTGCCCACCACCACCAGACTGGAAAGCGGCATGGCGATCGCCGCCACGATCGGCGAAACCCAGCCCGCCATGGCCAACGGAATGGCCAACAGATTGTAGAACAATGAAAAACGATAATTCTGACGGATGATCTGCAAGGTGCGACGCGCCAGGGTAAACACCATGGGCACGGTGGACAACTCACGATTGAGCAGAATCACGTCCGCGGAAGCCACGGCCAGATCGGTGGCATTGGCCACCACCATGGCCACGTCGGCACGCGCCAGGGCCGGGGCATCGTTCACCCCGTCTCCCACCATGGCGACCACCGCGCCGGATTGTTGCATCTCGGCGATGCGTTGCTCCTTCTCCTCGGGCAGCAACGCACTTTCGGCCTGCTCCACGCCGGTTTCCGCACCCACCTGCTCCACCACCGCGCGCCGGTCCCCGGAAAGCATGGTCACCGGCAAACCCGCCTCGCGCAATGCCGTCACCGCCTCGCGGGCGTGCGGCTTGAGGGCGTCGGCCAGGCCAATCCATCCCCACAACCGCCCATCCACGCCACAGGCACTCCAGGTGCAGGCCTCCTTGAGATCATCCGGAACCTGGCCAGGATCTTCCCCACCCTCGACCACGAACTCCAGACGCCCGACCCTCGCGAGATGGCCATCCACCACCCCCTCCATGCCCAAACCGGGCACGTTGCGGGCATCGACGACCTGGTGGGGCATGGGCCAGCCCTGTGTCTGGAACGCCCGATGAATGGCCCTTCCCACCGGATGCTCCGAGTGTTGTTCGACCGCTGCCGCCAGGGTCAGAACCTCCCGTTCGTCCCGGTCGCCGCGCGGAACGATCCGCTCCACCCGGGGCAGGCCAAGGGTCAAGACGCCGGTCTTGTCCATCACCACCCGCGTAACCCGTTCGAGTCGTTCGACCGTTTCGCCGTTCTTCAACAGAATTCCCAGACGCGCGCCGGCGCCCATGGCCACCAGCATGGACGCCGGGGCTCCGAGTCCCAGCGCGCACGGACAGGTGATGATCAACACCGCAACGCTGTTCTCCAGAGCCCGCGACGGATCGCGCCACAACCAGTAACCCAGGGTCACGCCGGCCAGAACCAGCACGATGGCGATGAACCGGGCCGCCACCCGATCCGCCACTCCCTGGATCGCCGGTCGTTCGGCCTGGGCGGTCTCGACCAGACGCAGGATGCGCGCCAGGGCGGTCTCCTCGCCGATGCGCTCCACCACCAGGATCACGGAGCCCTCCAGGTTCTGCGTGCCGGCCACCAGCATCGCACCCGGTCCCCGCGTCACGGGCAGGGATTCGCCGGTCAGCATCGATTCGTCCACGCTGGTGACCCCGGACTCGATGCTGCCGTCCACCGGCACCCGTTCACCGGGCTTGATCACCACCCGATCGCCGACCCGGACATCCCGCACCGGCACCGTGACCGACTCCCCGTCGCGCAGCACCACCGCCTGACGCGGTTCGAGATTGATCAATCGTTCCATGGAGCCGGCGGCCTTGCCGCGCGCGATCGACTCCAGGAAACGCCCGGTGAGCAGCACGAACATGAACATGGTCACCGAGTCGAAATAGACCTCACCCACGCCGCGCAGCGTAACCGCGACGCTGTACAGATAGGTCACCCACGCCCCGAGGGCGATGGGCAGATCCATGGTCAGGCGTCCCAGTTTCAGGCCGTTCCAGGCCCCGCGGGTGAACACGCCGCCGCTGTAGAGAATCACCGGCGTGGCCAGGATCAGGGAGACCCAGTGGAAGAAGTTTTTGGCCTCGCGATCCATGCCCTGGAAATAGCCGGCATAGAGGGCCACGGCGATGAACATCACGTTGGCGGCCCCGAAGGCGGCCACGCCCAACCGCGACAGCAACGCCCGGTCACGACGCGCCCGTCCCTCCTCGCCGAGGGTCGGATCGTACGGTTCGGCGCGGTAGCCGATGCCGCGCACGGTTCCGATGATCTCCGACAGTCGGGTTTGGTCCGGATTCCAGCGCACTCGGGCGCGATGCGTGGCAAAATTGATCCAGACATCGGAAACGCCGGGCAGACGCCGCAACATCTGTTCGTTCAACCAGACGCAGGCCGCGCAGTGAATGCCATCGATCAACAGACACACCTCCCGGCCTCCGTCCACCTCGGCGACCAGACCGTTCTGATAGGTCGAATCGTCGAACGGGGCCAGGGCCGCGCGGTCGTTCTCCTCGGGACGGGTTCCGGCCACCCCCTCGCGGCGGTGGTAATATTCGTCCAGACCCAGACCGCGAATCAGACGCCAGGCACCCAGGCATCCGGTGCAACAAAATGCCCGCTCTTCGTCCTGAATGGAAACGTTGGACGGGATTTCCAGTCCACAGTGAAAGCAACCCTTCGACATCGATTGACCGGTCCTTGCCAATTGTCTCGAAATCCTGACCCCACGCCCAGGGAGCCTGTCCGCGCGGGCGTCCATCCGTCCCGGCTCGCTCGCCGCCCGACCGGGCCGCGAACAGAGCCTCCCGCAGGTGCGGTGAAGTCGCCGAAACATCCGAGACGTGTTGCCGTCCGATCGGAGGCCTCCCGCATGCGCGGCGGAGTCGCCGTCTCCACGCAACCCGGAACGGAGATCGCGGCGAATTCGTCCGGCTGGCGCCGGAAGCGGTTGCGACTTCCGTTCCTTTATACCCTGGGAAGGGGGGAACATACATGGTTCTTGAAGTCGTGAGCGGTTGGTTTGTTTCCAGGGACGATCGCATGCTTTGACTTTGCACGCGCGCGCGGTCATGCTATTTAAAAAGGGTGGCGTTCGAAAAAAAACGTCACCCAAACGATCACGCCTTCGTCCCCTCTCCCAGGTATCGCCTGGAACCCCGTCACGGAGGTTCACGGTCCAGGGCAAGGGGTTCTCCCTCCATCATGCCAATTGGTCAAATTCGTCAGGAGTCGAGCATGTTGAAACAGACCATCTCCGATCTGGATGTCGCTGGCAAGCGGGTGTTCATCCGCGTGGATTTCAATGTCCCGATGGCCGCCGATGGTTCCATCGGTTCGGATGCGCGCATCCGCAAATCCCTTCCCACCATCCTGAATGCGATGGAGCGCGGCGGACGGGTGATTCTGGCCTCCCATCTGGGCCGCCCAAAAAATGGGGTCGGTCCCTCCCTCAAACCGGTCGCGACGCGGCTTTCCGAACTGCTCGGCAAACCGGTCCCCTTGGCCCCGGACTGCATCGGACCCGAGGTCGAGGCGATGGTGAATGCCTTGACGCCGGGCGATGTGGTGTTGTTGGAAAATGTGCGTCTGCGTCCGGGCGAGGAGAAGAACGATCCGGAACTCGCCGCCGGTTTCGCCCGTCTGGCCGATGTGGTGGTCAACGACGCCTTCGGCACCGCCCATCGTGCCCACGCCTCGAATGTTGGCGTGGCCAGGCTGGTCCCACCAGCGGTCTCGGGTCTGCTGATGGCCGATGAACTGGCCTTTTTCCACCGCGCCATGATCGCGCCCGAGCGTCCGGTGCTCTCTTTGCTGGGGGGCTCCAAGGTCTCCACCAAAATCCAGTTGATCGAATCGTTGCTGGGCAAGATGGATGCGATTCTCATCGGTGGGGCCATGGCCTTCACCTTCATCCTGGCCCGTGGCGGACAGGTGGGGGCGTCACTCGTGGAGCCGGAGATGTTGGAGATCGCCCGGCAGGCCGAAACCAAGGCACGCGAGGCGGGGGTGGCCCTGGTGTTGCCGGTGGACGCGGTGGTCTCCGAATCGACCGATGGTTCGGGCGCAACCCGCGTGGTGCCGGCGGATCGGATTCCCGACGGCTGGAAAGGGTTGGACATCGGACCGGAGACGGTCCAGTTGTTTGCCGACCATCTCGCCAAGGCTGCCTGTGTGGTCTGGAACGGTCCGGTGGGGATGTTCGAGGTGCCGGCCTTCTCGAACGGAACCATGGCGTTGGCCCATGCGATCGCGCAAGGATCGGCGCTGTCGGTGACCGGAGGCGGGGATACCGAGTCGGCCATTGCCCAGGCCGGGGTGGCGGACAAGATCTCCCACATCTCGACGGGTGGCGGAGCCTTTCTGGAGTTGCTGGAAGGCAAGGATCTGCCCGGCGTTTCCGTGCTGGCGGATGCCTGAACGAAAAAGCCGGTCCGCGGGTCATGTTTGCCGGGGACCGCGAGGTCCCCGGCTGTTCAACCCTGTCCCCGCCCCGCACGCGGACCCGCATGCCGGAACGGTGGGCCGCGTCGCACCCGCGCCACCCCTCCCCCTGGCCGACGGGCATTCCAGCAACTGTCGCACACCGGATATTTGTAGCCCGGCGGCAAGGGATCGGCACAGATCGAACAGTGACGATCCAGCTTGCGCTCGCGTTTCAACAACGTCCCGATCTCGCGATTGATCTCCCGCCGCCGCGCCTCGGCCAACTCCAGATCCGGAAAGTGGTTCGGAAACCGGAAATGGAGCCAGCAGTAAAGGCTGACGATGCGCATCGACCCTTCCAGAAAGGCCAACCGCCCCCCACGCCCACCGTAATCCTCGGGAAGCACCTTGGCGAGCGACAGACTCTTGTCCCGCGCCACGGCGGCGGTCATGCTCTCGAAGGCGGATACGGCCATGGCCTCCCTCAGCGGCACCGGAGCCGCCGAAAGCGTGAAGCGGGTCTCCAGATCCAGATTCTTGTGACGATCCACGATGCGCGCCAGCACGGTTTGATCTTCCAGATCGGCCAGTTCGTAAACCGCCGGATCGGGTTTCACGGTCTGGGTGAAGATCGAAAACAGCCGTGCCAGGGAGGGGTTGCGCTCGCCACGCAGCGAGGCGATGGCCAACAGATGCTCCAGATTGGGGGCCAGATGGGCGCGTCGCACCGGGTGTGGATCGGTGCGAAAGCCGGCGGCGATGCGACTCGTCGAAATCAGGTAGGTGCCGATGAACCCCACCTCGTTCTTGCCGTAGCGACCGGCGCGACCAGCGATCTGGCGCACCTCCATGGGGGTCAGGGGCACCTCCACCCGGTCGATGAACTTGGCGTCCTGGGCAAAAAGGATGGTACGGATCGGCAGGTTCAACCCCATGCCGATGGCATCGGTGGCCACCAGCAGCGACGCCTCGCCGCTGGCGAACCGGTGGGCCTGGATCCGGCGCACCTCGGGCGGCAGCGCCCCATACAGCACGGCGGTCGGCTGACCGGTGCGCTGTTCGATTTCGGCCTTCAAACCCAACACCGCCGAACGGGAAAAGACGATGATGGCCGTGCCCGGTTCCAGCTCCTTGAGGTTCTTGATCGGCTTTTGCAGAAGTTGCAGCGGCGCCAGCCGTTCCAGGTAGGCCACCTCGGAGGGATCGCCGGTCAGAGCCAGGAGTTTTTCCACGGCGGGACGGGCCTCCGGCGCGCCGATGATCAACAACTCCTCGGCGCGCGCGCCCAGGATCGCCTGGGTCCAGGCCCAGCCGCGATCGACATCGCCCAGCATCTGCGCCTCGTCGATCACGCACACCTCGTAGCGTTTGGCCAGTGGCAGCATCTCGATGGTGCAGGCGGTATGCCGCGCCCCCTCCACCAGCACCCGCTCCTCGCCGGTGATCATGTTGCAGGGGACGCCCCATTCGTTGAGGGTTTCCGCCACCTCAAGCGCCAGAAGACGCAACGGCGCCAGATAGATGCCGTTTTCCGCCTCGATCAGACGTTGCAGGGCCTGGAAGGTCTTGCCGGAGTTGGTCGGACCCAGATACATGGTGACCCGACGCAACCGTTCGCGGGCGGGAAACAGGGCGTGGAACTCATGGATGCGGGTGACCGCCGCGGTCTCCCGTTGCAGGCGCAGCTGGTCGAGAGCCTTGTTGAGTTTGCCGAAATAGTTCCAATAGGGCAGCAAAAAGAGCGACTGGGGATCGTGGGTCTCTTCGTGGACCAGTTGCCGGTCGATGGCGCGGGTTTCGGCGGTGAGTTCCTCGCCGGCCTCGGCGATCAGCGCCTCGAAGCGATGCCAGCGGTAGGCGTTGATCGCCGAGCGCCATGGGGAGACATCCGGGATCGGAAGGTCGCGACCTTCGGCCCTGGCGATGCGTCGCACCTCGCGGCGGGCGTCGAGCAGTTCCGCGCGGGCGTCGAGCAGTTCGCGCAGCCGTTCCTCGGCGGGCAGGGGTTGGGTTTGGCCGAGAGTGGCGCGCCATGCGGAAAGGCGTTCGAGCAGGGCGCGCCAGGAGGCGATCCAAGCGGAGAGCGACGTATAGGGGGTTTCGAGGGGGTGGGAGTCATCCGACCCGATGGGAAGTTCTGGATCCACGGTCACCTGTGAGCGGCTCGGAGCGTACCTGAATGGTCATCCCGGATCCGTCCGCTGCGGACGAGGAACCGGTGACGATCTGTTGATCCATCTGGAGAATCGAGGGAAGGCCCCATGACCGGCAAGGTCGCCCGACGCCATGGCCTCTTCCCCGGCCTCTACCCCTCGTGATCCTGAAAGATCAACGCCGACTGCCCGCCAAGCTTCCACTGATTCATCATGCGATTCGCCTCGGCCTGGGTTGGAAACGGTCCCAAACGCACCCGGTATAACGTCCCCTCCTTGCTCTTGACCACCTTGGCCGGCACCCCGCGCCGTTGCAGATCCGCGACCATGGCCGAGGCACGCTGCGAATCGTTGAACACCGCCAACTGCACGACATACGCACCGTGACGCCCGTTGTTCTTTTCCGTCTGGGAGGCCGGTTTGGCCTCGGCGGTGGTCGCGACGGGCTTGCCGGCCTGGTCCAGCGACTCTTCCATCGGCACCACCACCTTGCGCTTCGGCAACTCCCGATAAAAGGTCATGTCCAGATCCGGCGGCTTGGACTTGGGCGGCAGATCCGCAGGGGCCGATGGCATGCCGCCCTCCTCCTTGGGAGGGGATTCCTTCTTGACCTCGTGAACGACAACCGGCTCCCTGGTCGCGTCACCCGATTTGCCATCCCCGGACTTCCCGTCGCCGGTTTTGGCCGCATCCTTGGATTTGGACTTGGATTCCTCGGCGTTTTTCCTGGCAGGGGCGGCGGCCAGATTTTTCAACGCGGCCACGCGCGCGGGATCCTTGATGATCGGATCGACGACCGGAAGCGTCTCCGGGGCATCCAGACGACCGGTCGGATCGGTCAAGGAGGGGGAATCGATCACCGCCACGCGGCGATTTTCCGGATTGTCGGGCAAGGCATCCTTGTGTCCCGTCTCGCTGGCCGGCGCGGCGACGATTGGAGCGGTTTGGGTGGTTTTCAGGTGAGCGGCGATCTCCTCTTCCAGGGCGCGTGTCTCGGCCACGGAGGCCATCTCAGGCTGACGCTTGGGCGTGGAAGGACCGGAGAAGATCCAATAAAGCCCCACGCCCGCCAACAACCCCAGCGCCAGCAGGGGGCGACCCAGTTTGCGTTCGTTCCGATGCCGTCGGAACTGCCGGGTGGTTGGATAACGTGGGTTCACATCGATTCCGGAGCGTTGACACCCAATACGTTCAACCCGTTGGCGATCACCTGTCCGGTCGCCCGGAGCAACGCCAAACGAGCGCCTCGCAATGCCGGATCCTCGTCGAGGATGCGGTATTGATTGTAATAACCATGAAAGATCGCCGCCAGTTCCGACAGATAATAGGTGACCCGATGCGGCTCGTGACTCAACGCCGCCCCCTCGATCACCTCCGGGAACTGCCCGAGCATGCGGATGAGATTCAGCTCCTCCGGGGCGGTCAGACGATCCAGATCGCCCGGCTCATCCGACAACGCACGCTCCTTGAGCTTGACCTGCACGGCATGCACCCTGGCATGGGCGTATTGCACGTAGTAGACCGGGTTGTCGTTGCTTTTGGACTTGGCCAGATCGAGGTCGAAATCGACCCCCGCGCCCGAAGAGCGGCCCAGGAACCAGAAACGCACCGCGTCCGAACCGGTTTCGTCGATCACCTCGCGCAAGGTGACGAAGGTGCCGGCCCGCTTGGACATGCGCACCTGTCTGCCCCCCTGGGTCAGATTGACCATCTGGGTGAGCACCACGTCCAGAAGATCCTTCTGGCCGGTCATGGCCTCGATGGCGGCCTGGACCCGCTTGACATAGCCGCCATGATCCGCGCCCCACACGTCGATCAGACGGGTATGACCGCGTTGGGCCTTGTGGTAATGGTAGGCGATGTCGGCGGCGAAATAGGTGGGCGAGCCGTCGGACTTGAGCAGCGGGCGGTCGGAATCGTCCCCCGCCCGCGTGGCGCGAAACAACAGATGGACCCGCCCGTCCATCTCCTCCGGGGCGACCTCGCGCCCCTTGGGGGGTTCGAGCACCCCTTCGTAAAGCCAGTCGTTGGCGGCCAGATGGTCCAGGGCGCGTTGGATGCCGCCGCCGGCATGCAACGTGCGTTCGGAGAACCAAGTGTCGAAATGGATGTCCATGGACTCCAGGTCGGTCTTGATCTCACGCATCACCCACGCGATGGCGAAATCGATGACCTCGACGGGCGGCCTGACCACATCCACCGGCACCTCGACCCAGCGATCCCCGTCCCGCGCGACCAGATCGCGGGCGATGTCGATGACATACTCGCCCGGATAGTGATCCGCCGGCGGGGTCACCGCCCGGCCCAGACACTCCTGGTAGCGGTAGAGCACCGAACGACCGAGCACGTCGATCTGGGCGCCGGCGTCGTTGATGTAGTATTCGCGCTCCACCTGACAACCGATCGCCTCCAGCAGGCGGGCGATGGCATCGCCGGTGACCGCGCCGCGACCATGACCGACATGCATTGGCCCGGTCGGGTTGGCGGAAACGAACTCCACCAGCACCCGCTCCCCCACGCCGCGCCGGGAACGACCGTACGCGCGACCGCGCGCGAGGATTTCCGGGATCAGCTCGCGCAGCCGTTCCGGAGCGATGTGGAAGTTGATGAATCCAGGTCCCGCGATCTCGCAACGCACGCCGTGGAGCCCCTCCACGGGCATGGCCGCGAGCAGACGCTGGGCCAGATCACGGGGTTTCAGGCCCGCCGGACGGGCCAGGATCAACGCGGCATTGGTGGAGAAATCCCCATGCAGTCGCTCCCGCGGACGCTCCACCTTGAAACCGGCGTTACGCTGCAAAAAGGTCTCGTTGAGTTCTTCGGAAAGCACCCCCTCGCCGCGCAACCGCTCCAGGGCTTGGGTCACCAGTCCGATCACGATCTCCCGCATGACGACTCCTTCGAAAGCGGATGTTACGATAATACGAACGGTTCAGTTTACCCGCCACGCCCGCCGACCGCAACCGGGCCGATGGTCTGATCAAGAAATTTTTCCCCGCGCCCCTTTGGTCTTTCGAAAAAAACGCTTCTGCGCTATGATCTCCGGGAGAGTCTTGTCGTGCCGATCCAAGTTACAACCCTGGAGATCCCCGTTGACTTCAGCCTGGCATCAACACCCCATCCAACCCGTCTCCAACGCCAGAACCCAGGCCGCGCGGGACCAGTTCGCCCGTCTGGCCGGCCCTCCCGGCTCATTCGGCGTCCTGGAAGAGCTGGCCACACGCATGGCCGGCATGCAAAACCGTCTCGATCCCAGGGCGGATCCCTGCCAGATCACCCTCTTTGCCGCCGATCATGGCATCTGCGCCGCCGGCGTGGCCGGCATGCCCCCGGAGGTCTCACCAGGCCTGGTCCGAAACGCCATCCAGGGCGGCAGTCCGAGCGCGGTGCTGGCCCGCGCCCTGGACACGCGACTCGAGGTGGTCGATGTGGGCCTGATGCACGATCCGGGCGACATCCCCGGCCTGGTCCGCCGACGCATCGGCCCCGGCAGCACCGATTTTCGCGCCACGCCGGCCATGAGCGATCAACAACTCCACGCCGCCCTGACCGCCGGTCGCGAGGCGGTGGAGCGGGCCGCGGACCAAGGGTGCGTTCTGTTCGGCGGCGGCGAGATCGGCGCCGGCAAAAGCACCGCGGCGGGAGCCATCGCCTGCGCCCTGCTCGGCCTGCCTCCCGAAAGCATCGCCGGTCCCGGCTCCGGCCACGGCACGCCGGAACTGCTGGTCCGCAAGGCCGCGGTGATCCAACAAGCCGTCGATCACCATCAACGGTTCTTCTCCACCCCCCTCGACGTGCTGCGCCGTCTCGGCGGTTTCGATACCGCCGCCCTGTGTGGCGCCTACATCGCCTGCGGCCAACTCGGCATCACCGCCGTCGTCGATGGCTTCTGCTCGTCGGTCGCGGCACTGGTGGCGGTCACCCTCCATCCACCGCTCAAATCCTGGATGATCTTCGGCCATCGCGCCGCCGAACCGGGTCAGTTCGCCATCTTCCACACCCTGGACAAACGCCCGATCCTCAACCTCGACATGCGCCACGGCGAGGGAACCGGCGCCCTGGCCGCCATCCCCCTGATCCGCGCCGCCTGCGCCCTGCTGCACGAATCGACGCCTCCCACGCCATGATCCCTCCCGATTTCAAGAACCGCTCCGGTGAAAGCAGCCTGGTCATCGATTTGTTGCGGCATGGCGCGCCGGTGGGCGGCGTCAAATATCGCGGCAAGCTCGACGATCCCCTCGCCCCGGAAGGGTGGGAGGCGATGTGGGCCACCACCCGCGATCACGGCCCCTGGGATCACCTCTTCTCCTCGCCGCTGATCCGCTGCGCCGCCTTTGCCCATGCCCTGGGCGAACGGGTGAAGCTCACCCCGCGCATCGATCCGCGACTGCGCGAGATGAGCTTCGGCGACTGGGAGGGGCGCACCTCCGCCGAACTCCTGGCCGCCGACGGCGACCGTCTGACCCGCTTCTGGAGAAACCCCCTGGAAAATCCGCCGCCCGGCGGCGACAACCTGCGCGACGTGCATACCCGACTGCAAGGGTTCTGGCACGACACCCTGCACGGCCATCGACCCGGCGAACGGGTGCTGATCATCGCCCATGGCGGGGTGATCCGCGTGCTGCTCTCGCTGGTGCTGCTCACCCCGCTGGAGCATCTCTCCCGCATCACCGTCCCTTACGCGGCCCTGGCACGCATCCGCGTGGACCGCATCGGCGACACCTGGATGCCGCGTCTGGTCTTCTGCGGCTTCACCGGCGCCTGATCGGATCCCCTCCCGAAGGGTGGCGCCACCCTACCCCCTTCCGACCAGTTCCTCCAACACCGCTCCCAAGGCCGCCGGCACCGCCGGATCCTCGTAGAGTCGTACGTTCCGCTCCAGAATCGCGGCGCGCAAGTGCTGACGCCATGCGACATCCTCACCGAGGCGCACCGCCAGGGCCACATAATCCTCCAGATCCCTGGCCACGGTCTCCATGATCCCCAAACGCCGGAAAATGCCGAGGGTGTGTCGCGACCGGAAGAACGAACCGGCCAGGGTGACGATCGGCGTGCCGAAGGCCAACGCCTCCAGGGAGCTGTTGTTGCCCGACCAGTCGATGCCGTCCAGGATCACGTCCGCGGCGCGGGCCAGGCCGAAAAATGCCTCCTGGGGCATGCGCGGCAGGATGGTGCAAAACGCGCCGGCATCCAGGCCATGGCGGGCAAAAGCCTCCCGAAGCCTGGCACGGAACCGTTCGGTGATGGTGGGGGTCCAGCCGACGAAGAAAAACCGGCTGCCCGGCACCTCCCGCGCGATGCGTGGATAGAGATCGTCGTGGCGCGGCAGAAGCTTGAAGAGGCTTTGCAGATTCACGTAGTTCACCCGACCGGGTTCGAACCCCTCCGGCGAACGGGCCAGCCCGACGCGCGGAGTCGGGTAACTGCTGGCCAGATTCGGCAGGCGGATCAACCGTTCGCTGTAGTGCCCCTCCGCATTTTCCGGTTCCATCAGATCGCTGCTCAAGAACACATCGACGGCCTCGAGCCCGGAGGTGATCGGATGTCCGCCGCCGTTGCACTGGAGCGGGGCGAGGCGCAACGCGGAGATCGGATGCAGACGCGGCTCCATGCCCAGATCGGTGTAGATCAGGATATCGAGTCTGGCCCGGGCGATGGTCTCGATGATCCGCTCTGCCGGGAGCGAAGGCGGCAACGGTTGAAAAAGATCCACCCGTTCCTGAAGATACCGGCTGGAAAGATCGACCCGCGCGCCGGTGTGAAACACCAGTCGTTCGAAGCGGTCGGGATCGAGTCCGGTGAGCCAGCGGCCATGGGTCTTGAAGATCGAATGGCCATGAAAGAAACTCGACACGAACCCCACGCGGATCTTTTCGCCACGCTCCCGAACCCGCGTCTCCGGGCGGTCCGCATGACCCGGAAAGGCGGCCCTGGCCACGCGGGTCAGGAGTTTTCCATACAGGATCTGCTCGTCACGGTCGTTGAGACCATGATAATTGAGATAGAAGTTGCTGACCGCCTCGGCAGCCTCCCAGGCCTCCCGGATGCGCGCCGGGGTGTCGAGCCGGATCGACGCCGACAACGCCTCGACCCCCGCCCGCCAGCGGGCCCGCAACGGCGCGATCTCCTCCTCGTCGCGAATCAGCACCGGCAGATCGAGCAGACTCTTCCAACGCGCCCGTTCGTACTCCGGACGCAGCCGCGACGCCGTTCCGAACGCCCCGCGGGCCTCCTCGTCGTTGCCCTCGTTCTGGGCCAGCACCCCCAGATTGTACCAGGCGCGGGCATGCTCGGGACGCAACGCCAGGGTGGCGCGGTAGTGGACGGCGGCCTCGTCGGGCTTTTCGAGTTCCTGGAGGGCGGTCGCCAGGTTGCAATGGGCCTCGGCAAGGGTCGGATCCAGCGCCAAAGCCTGTCGATAGGAGCCGACCGCCTCCTCGACCCGCCCCAGTTGCTGCATCAGCGCACCGCGGTTGACATGGATGCCCGCATCCCGGGGGTCCAGCCGCAACGCCTCGGCAAAGCGCTCGACCGCCGGCTCCAACCGGCCCAGGGAGACCAGCGCCCGCGCCAGTTCATGGTGATAGCGGGCTTCGTCGGGCGCGGTCGCAAGGGCCATCCCCAACCGGCGCACCGCCTTGGCCGGATCCCCCAACGCGTGGATCACGGTGGCCGAAAGATAGAGGATCTCCGGTTCGCGGGGCGCGAAGGCCAACGCCTTCTCGAACGATGCGTCGGCCTCGACCAACTGCCCCGCCGCGCGCTGCTCCACCCCGGCGCGCAACGCCGCGCGCACGGTCTGGATGATCTCTTCCTGGTTCATGACACGTCGATGACCTCCGTGGGTGGCTGGATCCAGAGCCTCGATGCGCCATGGCGTTCGAACTCCTGGCGGCCTGCAAGCATGAATCGCTCCAAACCTCACCGCCGTGATCAGGATCGATGCGACGCATCAGACATCCAGGCGGTCAATGCGGCCACACAAACGATTCCCCGGTTGTCCCGATGGAACAGATGCGTTAGCATTCCTTTCGCACATCATCATCCCCCCGCGACCAGGAGTTCCTTTATGCGCCTCTCATCCGGTCTGATCCAGAAACTCGTGATCCTGCTCCTTCTGGCGCGGATGGCACCCGCTTCGGCGGTCCCGGACGACAAGGATGAGTGCCCGCCCAATATCAACCCCGAGGCGTGCAAGCAGGAACAGCAGCGCCGTCAGCACCCGCGGCAGGAGCAGCCGCAACGCCCCCAGCAGGAGCAGCGCCAGCAACAGGAGCAACAACAGCGCCAGCAGCAGCAGGAGCAACAGCGCCGCCAACAGGAGCAACAGCAGCGCCAGCAACAGGAGCAACAACAGCGCCAGCAGCAGGAGCAACAGCGCCAGCAGCAGGAGCAGCAGCGCCGCCAGCAGCAGGAGCAGCAGCGCCAGCAGCAGATGGAGCAGCAGCGCCAGCAGCAGATGGAGCAGCAGCGCCAGCAGCAGATGGAGCAG
>NZ_JBZVFG010000003.1:42854-75947 GCF_058402785.1 Candidatus Magnetaquiglobus sp. | reverse complement strand
CAGCGCCGCCAGCAAGCCGACGAGCAGCAGCGCCAGCAGCAGATGGAGCAGCAGCGCCGCCAGCAAGCCGACGAGCAGCAGCGCCAGCAGCAGATGGAGCAGCAGCAGCGCCGCCAGCAAGCCGACGAGCAGCAGCGCCGCCAGCGCCAACAACTCGATCAACAAAAACGCCAACAGGCCGAAGAGCAGCGTCAGCAGCAGCCAGAGCCGCAACGTCAACAACTCGAACCACAACAACGTCGCCAGCCGGAGCCCTCCCCCGTCAGGGAGCCCAGGCAAGAGAAGATCCATCAACCGGAACCGGCGCGGGGGCACCCCTCGATCAGCGGAACCCCGGAGCCCTCGGGACGGGACCGCCCCATGCCCGGCGCGCGCGAACCGAGGGAGTCGCCCGCAGGGATCGCCTTGCCGGGGATCGGGAAAAGCGAGCCCGAGGCGCGTCCTCCCGAGGGGCGGAGGCCCCAACCTCCCGAAGGGCCGCGCGGGTCGGAGGGAAAAACGCTCCAACCGTCCGAAGGGGAGCGGCCCGGCGGCAAGATCCCGCGCAGGCCCGAAGGGGGGCGCGGGTCGGAGGAAAAAACGCTCCAACCGCCCGAAGGGGAACGGCCCGGCGGCAAGATCCCGCGCGGGCCCGAAGGAGGGCGTGGACCGGATGGAAAAGGAGCCGGGGATCGTCCGATCCGGGATGTTCATCCACCCGAAACCACGGGAACGGCCATTCCCGGCATCGGCAAGCCGGAAGCGGAGACCCGTCCTGGCGAAGGCAAAAGGCCACGCCCGCCCGAAACGGGACGGATGCCGGATGGCGCTACCCCGCGTTCCCACGCCACCCCAGGCGGCGCGGAGTTCAAAGGGACCGGCGTTCCGGAATCGCGCGGCCACGAACCGGTCAAGGAGCGGCGCGGCGATCGGGACCGGGCAGCCCCGACTCCCGCCTCATCCCTGCAAGTGACGCCCCAAACCGCGGTGATGACCCAAAAGGATCGCGCCGGCTGGACCCTCAAGCATCATCGCGACGATGGCGCCGAGGTACGGGTGCGGGCGCTCGCCCTTCCGGACGGACGCCAGAAGGTGACCGCCTATCAGAATTTCAAGGATCCGGAGACCGGCAGACGCACGCGCGTCTATCAGGATGGACGCCGGGTGGTCCATGGCGCGGATTTCGTCACCCGCTCCGCGCCGGGGCGTCCCACCCTGACCATCCACGACAACGGCTTGCGCGAGGCCTATCTGCCCAACAAGAAGCGGTTCTTCGAAGAGAAGTTCGCCACGCGCCGCGACCAGCGCGGTCACGAACACCGCATCATTCATCGCACCGTGCATGCCCGTTTCACCTCCGGTCGGATCGTGATGCTGCCCCAACCGGTGATCTGGACCTACGCGATCGTGCCGGTGCGGCAGGTCGAGGTCTACCTGTACGATCCCCAGCCGTTCCAACCCACGGTCTATACCTTGTTCACCGACCCCTTGCCCAGCCCCATCGAGGTCACCCCCAGCTGCATCATCTGTCCGCCGCCGCTGGTGAGTTATCACGACACGATCGATGTCTATCGAAATCCGTTGGAGCTGTTGATCGACTGGCTGCTCGCCGGCGCGGTGGATGACGGTTACACGTCCATCGCCCCCGCCCCCTACGACGACCCGCAGGTCAATCAGCTCAACGCCACCGTGGCTTCGTTGCGCCAGGAACTGACCGATGTGAGCGCCAGCAATCAGGCGTTGCGTCACGAACTGGAGGATCAGAGGATCCGCCTGGACCTGCTGGAAGAGTCGAGCGACTCGGAACGGGAGCTGGAACGGGCGCCGTTGCCGGTTCCGGAACCGGTGCGCAAGCAGTTCTCCAAGCAGGTCAAGCAGGATCTGCTCGACCACCAGGAAAAACGCCCCCTCTCCCTTGCCCAGATCCTCGACTCCAGAGAGCCGGAAGCCTACATCTTTCAGGTCTCCGAAACCTTGGAGGCCACCGAGATCCGTTCGAACGAGGAGTGCGCCCTCTCCACCGGGGATCTGGTCCGTTTCGATCAGGTGCCGGAGGAGGGGCAACCCGCCGCGCGGGTGCGGGTCATCACCTCCAAGGCGAGCAGTTGTCCGGCCAACAGCGTGGTCAACGTCAGTCTGTGGGATCTTCAGGAGATGTTGAACAGCTATCGGCAACGGCTGGAAGCCACGATGGAAAAGGTGCAACAGGAGGTTCAGCCCGGCCAGACACGGTGACGCTTCCCCACCTGCCCGGCTGGTGAGAAGGCGGCTTCCGCCCCCACCCGCCCGGCAGGTGGCGCGGCATCGTCACCCCAGACGTTCCAGCACCTTGCGATGCAGGGTGGCCAGGGGCGTGTGGCGATCCAGCCGCCAGTCGATCCAACGACCGCCGCTCGCCTCCGGGGGCTCTCCCGCCCGCCAGGAACACAGAAACGGAAAAACGGTCAGGTGAAAATGGGTAAAGGTGTGGGTCACCGCTTCCAAGGGGAGCGGTGTCGCGACATCGATGCCAAACGCCTCGGCCAGATGACGCCGCACGTTTTGAGCCTCGGGGGGCATTGGAGACCAACCAGGCTCATCCCCCGGCGGATGCCAGAGACCTCCCAGCAGGGGGGCCTCACGATTGGGCAACAACAGCACCCGGCCATCCGGTCGGGTCACCAACGCCTGGAACTGGTACTTGCGCGGCTTGGGCGTCCGGGCCAGCCGGACCGGATAGAGGTCGGGACGCCCAAGCCGGCAGGCCGCGCAATCTCCCTGCCAAGGACAGGAAAGGCAAGCGGGTCGGCGCGGCGAACAGACCGTCGCCCCCAGATCCATGATCGCCTGCGCGTAGTCGCCGGGCCGCTCGCGGGGGGTGAGTCGTCGGGCCTGCTCCCACAGAATCCGCTTGCCGGCGGTGGCATCCGGTGGCACCTCCAGCGCCAGCAGTCGCGCCAGCACCCGTTTGACATTCCCATCCAGAATCGCCTGATGCTGCCCGAAGGCAATGGCGAGGATCGCGCCGGCGGTGCTCGGTCCGATACCGGGCAGACGCCCCATGGCCTCGCACGTCTCGGGAAACCGTCCTCCCAACTCGTCCGACACCTGACGCGCCGTGGCATGCAGATGACGCGCGCGCCGGTAATACCCCAACCCCTGCCAGATGCTCAACACCGCTTCCAACTCGGCGGCGGCCAGGGACTGGATCGTCGGAAAACGCTCCAGAAACCGCGCATAATAGGCCAAGACCGTCTTGACCCCGGTCTGTTGCAGCATGATCTCCGCCAACCAGATCCGATACGGATCACGGGTGCGCCGCCAGGGCAGATCACGCCCCTCCCGGTCATACCGCGCCAGCAGCGATCCGGCCAGTTGGCGACACTTCGCCTCGTCGAACCCGCGCTCCATGCTTATCGATCCATGCGGAAACCGCCGCGAATGTATTCGAACACGCTCTGAACGTGCAGCCGTTCCAGATCCCAATCCTCCGGCAACGGCAGAAACGGATGGAGTTGACGCACCGCCCGCAGGGCCGCCTCGTCGAGCATCGCCTCCCCGGAGGGGCGTTCGATGCGGATGTTGGTGATGGCGCCGGAACGCTCGATGGTGAAACGCATCACCAGGGTGCCGGAGAGCCGATCGCGTTTGGCCGCGGCGGGATAGCTCCAACCCTGCTCGATCCGCTCCTTCAGACGGGTGAAATAGGTGGTGAACCGTGGTTCCGGGTTGTCGAGGCTGACCGTCGCCTCGCGTGGTTTGACCCCATGCTCCCGTGCCCGGCGTTGCCGCTCCCGATCCCAGCGGGAGATGTCGGAGAGCGACGGGTTGAGATTCAACGGTCGGGCCAAGGGATCCTCCGCGTTCCTGGCCGTCACCGGGGGCGCGCTGTTCTCGGGTTTGGCGTCAACCTGCCTCTCGGCGGATTTGGAACGCTCCTCGCTCTTGGGTTTGGGTCTCTCCCTGGATTTGACGGACGGTTTGATCCCTTCCCGTGGCGACGGGCTCCTGGCCTGCTCCGGCAGAGGCGCGGGAGCCGGTTTCGGCGGCGCGGGGTCGAGCGGGGGCGCTTCCGGCGGGAGCGGCGCGGGTTCGGGTGGCGCGGGTGCCGATTCGGGGAGAAGGTCCTTGACGGGCGGCGTGGGGATCATCTCCACGGTAAAGGCCGGCGGATCGATCTTTTGAGGAATTTTCGGGACGAGCAGGTCGATGCGCGCCAAAAACAGCGCATGCACGAACAGGGAGAACAACAGGGCCAACCACGGCGAACGGTATCGGGGGGATGGCAACACCCCGTGTCCGGAGTTGGAACCCGCTTCCTGGAGGACGTTCATGGGTCGGTCAGCAGATACCGGTGACGGTCGAGTTGTTCCAACAGCAAAAATGTCAACAAACCGTTGAGAATCCCGGTGATCCAGGAGCCGGCCAAGAGCCACGGCACGGCGGCGAGGATCCCCGCATGACCGATGAGCAAGATCCAGGCCGCCACACCTTGCGCCGCCATGTGGGCCATGGCCGCCAACAACGACACCCCCACCGGTCCCAGCCCGATATCGGGAAGCAGACGGACCACGCCGAGCAGCACGAGCGCCCCACACCCTCCGGCCAGACTCAGAAAAAATCCGGGAGTGAACAGAACCCCCAATGCCAGCGAGGAGGCGAGAATGCGCAACAGGGTCACGGCCACCGCAGCCCGCCAGCCCAGCAGAAAAAAGGCGACCAGGGTGAAGATGTTGGCCAGGCCGGGTTTGAACCAGGGACCGGGACCGGGCAAAGCCGCCTCCAACAGATGCGCGGTCACGGCGGCGGCGGTCAGGTAGGCGATGAGCAGATCCTGGCGCAAACGCGGCATGGGTTCAGGTTCCCGTGGGGTGACCAGAAACGGCCTGGACTATCTCTTTTTCTTCTTTTTGGCGGGCAGCGCCTTCGGGTTGACCCCAACGGGACTTTCGACGCCGCGCGGCTCCGCCATCCGCGGAACGTCCACCACCACTCCGGATCCGAGCAACCCGGCGCGCAGCGTCTCGGAGAGCTGTCGCTCCCGATCCAAAGTCGCGGAGAGCTGCTGACGCAACATCGCGGCCTGGTTCTCCTTGCGCCCCAACAAGGTGAAGGCGGCGCGAATCAACACCCCCAGCCGGATGCGCCCGTCGCCGGGCACGCTGTTGGCCTCCTCCAGGTAACGCAACAAGGCCTCGTCGGCCACCCCGGCCACCCGCGCGGCATCCGCCAGGGGACAGTCGGGCAACTCGCCGCAACGGGTCAGGTCAATGGGTTGGATCACGGGTTCAGTGGGTATGCGTCGCATGCGGATGCCTGACAAGAGAAGTTTGGACAGCGGAATTTCGACACGTCCGGCCCTATTCCCGAACGCAACCCGATCATGACAGATCCGCGCCCGTTTCGGCAAGGAAGTCGCGCATCCCCCCCGTGAACACCCGGAACAGACGACAGGCATGCCACTTGTCCGAACCTCACGAATTCGGATACACTTTGATCGGCATCAAGAAACGACCCCCGATTCTCTCGCATGCCAACCTCATCCGGAGCGCGCCATGTCCCAGCAAAACATCATCAAGCGACTCATCGCCGGGTTCAAGGGGTTTCACGCCTACTACTACGAGCAACGCGGCGAACTGTTCGAATCCCTGGTCAAGGATGGTCAACACCCGCCCATCATGTTGATCGGCTGTTCCGACTCGCGCGTCGATCCGGCCATCATGCTCCATTTCGAACCCGGCGATGTCTTCACGGTGCGCAACGTCGCCAACCTCGTGCCCCCCTACGAACCCAACGGCGCCCACTCCGGGGTGAGCGCCGCGCTGGAGTTCGCAGTGCGGGATCTGGTGGTCAGCCACATCGTGGTGCTGGGCCACTCCCAGTGCGGAGGCATACACGAACTGGTGCGCCTGGCCCGGCAACCGGTGGATGATCGCGAATTCCTCGGGGTGTGGGTCTCCATCGGCAAAAGCGCGGTGGATCACCTGCGAACGACAAGCCAAGACCACGGCCCGCCATCGAACACCCAGATCGAGCAGGCGACCATCGCCCTCTCCATTCAGAATCTCATGACCTATCCCTGGATCGCGGAACGGGTACGTCGCGAACGGCTGCATCTGCACGGCTGGTGGGCCGATCTGGAGAACGGGGAGTTGTGGGGCCTGGATCAGGCGAACGGGAGTTTCGGCAAGCTCTGTTGAGCGTCAGCGTTCTTCCGCGCACTCGGGATGCCGGCACGCGGTCGGGAGTCAAACATCGGCGTCCTTCCGCGCGGTCGGGGACACTATCGCGCCGGCGGCAGTGCCACCGGATTCGGCACCATGGGGGCCGGCAGACGCATCTCCTGGGCCACGGCGGGTTGGTGTACCAACGGAATCGTTGGCCCTTTTAGCAACCCGAACAGCACCCCGAGGATCACGGCTGTCTGGGCGATGAACATGCCGGCGACCCATTTAATGACATCAATCTTGGACGCCGCGATATCCCTGCCCATATCTGCGCGAAGCAGTTCGATATCCCTTCGGGTCTCCGCGATCTCCCGCTCCAGGCGCAAGATGTCCCCCTTCGTGGCCAACTCGTTGGACCGCGACTCCTCCACCTGTTGCAACACGCTGGTCAAGGCGCGCACCTGGGCCTCGGCCTGGGGCGCGGGCACGCCGGCGGTCATGGTGTCCTCCGGACTTGGAACAAAAACGCGAATCTCCTTGGCAGAGATTTTATCACATTCTCAAGGCCGCGTCCACAAGGAATCGCTGGAGCGCCACGTGCCGGATGGGAGGGAACCCCCCACGTTTCCACCGTGGGGCACCCATCGGAAGATCCACGGTGCAATACGGGAAGGGTCAGGTTCGGGACAGAATGCGGGAAGCCGCGTCCAGGGTGTCGATGGACATCTTGGTGTTGGCCTTGCGGGTTTCGCGTTTGATCTTGTCGTAGATCTCCTCGCGATGGACTTCGACATCGCGTGGGGCGTCAATGCCGATGCGCACCTGGTTGCCCTTGATGCCCAACAGGGTGATCTTGATCTCGTCACCGATGTTCAGGCTCTCACCGATTCTGCGCGTCAGTATCAACATGGAACCATCCCCTCCCTGGGCGCGAGGACCGATCGACAACGCCAGGGTCTCCCCACCCCGACGCGCAATCCACCCCTCGCCATTGGGTTGCTAGAATTGCTTGGATAAAAAGTGGTAACCCGGTCCATTCTGCCGGAATCCCCGCCGGTCATACGCGGTCGTCTGACCTTGCGTACTCCCCTTGAGTGCCCGCAGCATGGTCTCGGTAGCCACCAAAACCCCCTTGAAAATCGCCTGGTTCTCGCGATTGGAACGCTCGGCCCGTTCGATCGAGTCACGCAGGCGCTGACGATAGGACAACAGCCCGGTATTGCCACCCATGGCTTTGTCCAACTCCTTGAGATTCACCGCGTCGTCCTTCAATCCCAACGCCTGGGCCATGCGCAACGCCTGGCCCTGTCGGGAGAGATCGAGCCGCTTGATCTCGACCAACACCTCCTCCACCCGACGGGTGGCGATCTCCAATTGCTCGGGATTGCGCTCCTTCAACGCCAGACGTTCCTGCTCCAGGAGAGGCAACAGGCGCTCGAAGAGTCCGATCATCGGATCGAGCAGAGACGTCAGACGGTGCGTTTCGGCAACCGCGTCGAAGGCAGAGGATGACATGAGTCGATCTATCCCAAACGAATCAAATGGATTTTTTTCGTTCCATCAGGACCTGACGCAAAATCTTGTCCGCCACCTCCAGGCTGGAGACCTGATAGCGTCCGCCGGCCACGGCCTCGCGGATCGGTTCCACCAGCTCCACCCGCACTTCGGGAGCGTTTTCGATCGCCTCGTTCGCCAGCCCCATGATCCGGGCGCCCGACGAGAACTGGGCATCGTCCGAACGCGCCGCGGCTGACGCACCCCCCGCCCCGGCACTCGACTTGCCCCCGGTGCGCTTGCGGGAGATACGACCGAGTTGTCCAACATTGACGCTCTTGATTCTCGTGACCATGCTAAAGATCTCTTCCTTCAATCCCGATCCAAGGCCGGAGGGATTCCATGGTTTCAAGAATCCCGATCGTTCACCGGATCCGCGGGGCCGACGCGTGTTGGATTGCCCGCCGCTGGTAAATGAGTGTCGCGGATAGCATACGGATTATATCCGGGTTTTGCCACCCCTCCCTTACCTATCGGCGATTGCGCGACAGCGTTTAAGGAATTCTCGGTTTTTTTCGACCGATCGAGCGCTGTTTGCGCCTCCGCCACCTGTCCCAACTGGCGGTTGACCGCCTGTTTGAAGATCGCCTCCTTCAAGCCCAGACCACTGTTGCCGCGACTCAGATTCTTGGAGTACTCGCCATCCAGCATCTCTTGAAAGATCTTCTCGCCCGAACTCTTGGCAAACAACCGTCCGTTGGGATCCTCGGGCACGGTGCGGCGCATGGACTTGAAAAGCTGCTGAACGAACATCGCCTCGAAATCCGAGGTGGCGTCGTTCAGGCGCTTCTGGTCGGCTTTCGAAATCGACGGCACCGCCGGTTTGGCGACCGGGGTCGGCGCCGGCGGCACCGGCGGCATGTTCACGCCGTCGCTCACAGGATCTCCAGATCGGCCTGCAGGGCGCCCGCGGCCTTGATCGATTGCAGAATGGCGATCAGGTCGCGCGGGGTCACGCCCACGCCGTTCAGACCGCGCACCAGATCGCCCAGGGTCACCCCCTCGGGCATCTCCAGAACCCGCGCATCCTTCTCCTCGGCATTGACCGCGCCACCCGGCGTCACCACGGTGGCGCCCTGGGAACGGGCGTTGGGCTGGCTGACCCTCGGCTCCTCGCGAATCTTGATGCTCAGGCCGCCATGCGCCAGGGCCACGGTGGAGACACGCACGTTCTCGCCCATGACGATGGTGCCGGTACGTTCGTTGAGCACCACCCGTGCCCGCTGATCCGGATCGATCTGCACGGACTCGAGACGCGACACGAAATTGACCACCTTGCCCTGATAATCCGGCGGGATCACCAAGGCGATCGTCCCCGAGTCCCTGGCCGAGGCCAGAGGCTTGCCGAACACGTCGTTGATCGACTGCACGATGCGGTTGGCGGTGGTGAAGTCCGGATTGCGCAGGGAGAGCTGCAACTGCTGCTCCTTGTTCAACTCGAACTCGATCTCCTTTTCCACCGTGGCGCCCGCCGAGATGCGGCCCACCGTGGGATGGTTCTTCTGCTGAGAGGCCCCGCCCCCGCCCGCCGAAAAACCGCCGACGATCAACGGACCCTGGGCCACCGCATAGATGCGGCCATCCGCGCCTTTCAAGGGGGTGAGGATCAGCGTGCCGCCCTGGAGGGTCTTGGCATCGCCCAGGCTGGAGATCATCACATCGAGCTTGCTGCCCTGACGGGCGAACGGCGGCAGGGTGGCGGTGACCATCACCGAGGCGACGTTCTTCACCTTCACCTGCTGGTCCGCGGAGATGCCCATGCGTTCGAGCATCATCTTCAACGACTGATTGGTGAAGGCGGCGCTCGAGTCACCCGAACCGTTCAGACCGACCACCAGGCCAAAACCGGTCAAGGGGTTGTCGCGCACCCCCTCGATCTCCACCACGTCCTTCAACCGCGCGGCCTCGACCTCGGGTACGGTCACCAACCCCGGCGCGACCATCAACAAGGCCAGGATCCAATGCGGACAACGGCGAAAGGTTTTCATGCCGATCACAGAATGTTGATGGTGGTGAGGAAGCGACCGATCCAGCTCGGACGCTGTTGATCATCCAGATCCCCGTCGCCGGAGAACTCGATGCGCGCGTCGGCGATCTGATCCGAGGTCACGGAGTTGTCCGCGCTGATATCCTCCGGACGGATCACGCCGGAGAGGATGATGTATTCGTTTTCGTTGTTCAGGGTGATGTCACGCCGCCCCTCGATGCGCAGGTTGCCGTTGGCCAGAACCTGGGTGACCAGACAGGAGATCTTGGCTTCGAGCTTGCTCTGGCGGGCGATGTCGCCCTTGCCCTCGAAGTTGTTGGTGCTGCTGGCCGTGGCCTCGCCGGCCAGGGCCGGATTGTTCAGTTTCAGCAATTTGCGCACATCGAGCGCGTTGGACATGCTCAAGGTGTTGTCGTTGGTGCGCTCGAGCTTGGTTTTGGCGTTCTTGGTGGCGATCGGATTTTCCGACACCTTCACCATCACGACATCGCCGATGTTGCGCGCCTTGTTGTCCAGAAACAGGGTGTTGCGATCCGTGGTCTGCCAGATCGACCCCTTCTTGGGGGCGAGGGTCTCCGGAGGCGTCGGCTGCACGATGGCGACCGGCGACGGTGGACGCTCGGAAGCGCGCGTCATCCCGCAACCGCTGATCACGATCGGCAGCACCGGCACGAGGAGGATCATCTTGGCCCATCCGTTCATCTTGAACACCTCTCCTTCACTCGCAAGACTACCAAATCACTTCCGCCTGACCCGGACCGGTGATGCGGGCATCGAACCGTCTGTGACTGTCCGGATTCTCCATCGACACGATCTCCCCCACCCGGCCAGCATTCTTGGCCACCGCCGTGGATTCGATGCGCAACGCACCCGAAACCGCCACCACCCGCACCCGCTCCCCGCGCGCCACCACCTGGGGGGAGGCGAACCAATCGGTCTGCAACGGACGATCCGAGGTGATGCTCCGGGTGGCGCTCATGCCGAGAATCTCCTTGGGATCCTCGATCATGCCGGCGGGCGGATTCTTCAGGTCGCCTTCCATCCACTTGATATCGCCCTCGCGCACCACGTCGCCGCGCTTGATGGCCCGCTTGAGCACCGGATAGCGCAGCGACTGCTTGAAGATCGCCGCGACCTGAATCACCGTCTCCGGCTTGCCGTTGACCAGCACCTCGACCGGGATGGTCTGGCGTCCGGATCCCCAATCGTTCACATCCGCCTTGATCTTCCAGCTCACCGGACCATCCGGCAGTCGCAGTTCATCGCGGTAAAAGACCTTTTCGAGCCGCAACCCTTGCGCGTCACCCTCCAGCAGGGCGCGTACCTGTTGTTCGCTGGCGCGCGCCACGTCCCGGGCGTGGATCAACTGGGCATGCGCATGGTTGGGCATCCACCCCGCCACCAGGAGCGACGCCACCGCGATCCGTTGGCCGAACCTGTTCATCCCCATGCCCCTCTCACACCCTCATCACCGTTTCAGCTGCGCCACCTGGCTCAACATGTTGTCCGCGGTCTGAATCGCCTTGGTGCCGATTTCGTAGGCCCGTTGCGTGGCGATCATGTCAACCATTTCCGTCACCATATTGACGTTCGACTGCTCCAACACATGCTGACGCACACTACCCATGCCATCGGAGTTCGGTTTGGCCACCTGCGGGGTGCCGGAAGCGACACTTTCCACGAACATGTTGTTGCCGATGGCCGTCAATCCGGATGGATTCACAAAACGGGCCAGTTCGATCTGACCCTGGTTGGCCACGAAGCCGGGGTTGGTGTTGGTGGTGAATCCGATCGATCCGCCGCTCTCGATGGTGACCCCGGTATGCAACTGCGGATTCACACCGATGTTGCCACCCCGCAACGGATAGCCGTCCGCGGTGACGATGTTGCCATCCTTGTTGATCTCGAAGTGACCATCGCGGGTGTAGGCGATGTCGCCGTTGGGCAGTTCGATCTGGAAGAACCCCTGACCGCTGACCATCATGTCCACATTGAACGGGGCCTCACTGGTCGGCACGGCACTCCCCTGGGTGAACTCCTTGGAGACCGACACCACCTTCACACCGTGTCCCAACTGGATGCCCACCGGCACCTGGGTACCGGTCTCCGAGGTTTCGCTGCCCGCCGGACGCATGTTGGCGTAGAGCAGATCCTGGAAATGGGTGCGGGAGTGCTTGAATCCCGACGTATTGACGTTGGCCAGGTTGTTGGCGATCACATCGATACTGCGCTCCTGGGCGGACATTCCGGTGGCCGCGGTCCACATGGCTCGCATCATGATTTGGTACTCCTCGTTCTCGTTTCGTCATTTATATGTGCGTCATCGACTGTTGAAAATCGCATCAGTTGTTCAAATGGCCAATCTGGTTGGCCTGACCATCGATCCCATCCAGGGTCTGGATGATTTTCAGATAGTTCTCGAAATTGCGGTTGGCCTCGATCATCTGGGTCATGCCGCGCACCGTATTGGTGTTGGAGGCCTCCAGGAATCCCTGCTTGAAGCCGCCACGCGCGCCCACCAGCGACGTCTCGCTTCCATCGGGCGCGGCGTAGAGATTCTGTCCGACCCGTTTGAGTCCCTCCTTGGGCAGTCCGACCCGCAACAACTGTCCCGCCTGTCCCGACGGGCTGGCCACGGTACCATCCTGGCTGATCTCCACCCCTTCCATGCCGATGGTCAACGGACCGCCGCCGCTGCTCATCACCGGATGGCCATCCTTGGTGACCATCTCGCCACGATCGTTGACCTGGAACGAACCATCACGGGTATAGCGTCTTCCTTCCGGTGTATCGATCACGAAATAACCCTCCCCGTCGATGGCCACGTCCAATGGATTGCCCGTACCCTTGAGCGCGCCCTGCGTGGTATCGGTGGTGGTGCTCGGCGCCGCCGGATAGGTCATGCTGTAAGCGCTTGACCTGGGATTGATAAAAGGATATGGCAATTCCATCGGCCCCTTGTGACCCATGAACGCGTCACCCGGCAGGGGATGGTGCTCGTCACCCGGTTTGGTCAGGTAGGAATCAAAGGTGATGTTGCCCTCCTTGAACCCGTTGGTGTTGACGTTGGCCAGGTTGTTCGCCAGCACGTCGAGGCGCATTTCGGTGCGCAGCGCCCCGTTTACGGCAGCATAGATGCCACTATCCATGGATACCAAGACTCCCGATGGTCAGCAAATGCAATTGACATGAGACTTCTTTGCTCGTAGCTTCCTCTAAGCAACCATTATGCCATTTCGCGATTTTCTGTGCGATTCGTGACATTTTCCTCGTTGATTCGCATGGTTAAGCCGAACATTGAAAAAATCGTCCCTCCAGGACCGGCGTCGAAACCGTGGCAGTGGGCAAATAACAACCCGTAACCTTGACCAATCATTCAAAAAAAGAGACCAGGCATGCAAAAAGAGTCCCCAACCTCCGGCCCGATGATCGAAGCCCTGGAATCCCTGATGGCCCGTCTGCGCGGCGAGGACGGCTGTCCCTGGGATCGCAAGCAGACCCTGAAATCCCTGCTCCCCTACACCATCGAAGAGGCCTACGAGGTGGTGGAGGCGGTCGAGACCCACGATTTGAAAGCATTGAAGGACGAGTTGGGGGATTTGCTGTTTCACATCGTCTTTCACAGCCGCATCGCCGAGGAGGAGGGGCACTTCACCCTGGCCGAGGTGATCGAAGGGATCGTCACCAAGATGACCCGGCGTCATCCGCATGTGTTCGGCAGCGAGGAGGAGCGTCAGACCGATCCGGACCGGGTGGTGGCCCGTTGGGAGGAGATCAAGCGCGAAGAGAAGGCCGCCAAGGGGGGTGGCGAACCGGCCTCGGTGTTCGACGACCTCAACAGCCATCTGCCGGCGTTGTTGTGGGCCTCGAAGGTGCAGCGCAAGATGTCGCAGGTGGGTTT
The DNA here is from genome assembly GCF_058402785.1 of Candidatus Magnetaquiglobus sp. Classification (NCBI taxonomy): domain Bacteria; kingdom Pseudomonadati; phylum Pseudomonadota; class Magnetococcia; order Magnetococcales; family Candidatus Magnetaquicoccaceae; genus Candidatus Magnetaquiglobus; species Candidatus Magnetaquiglobus sp. The sequence goes on along the minus strand of NZ_JBZVFG010000003.1, from coordinate 62,380 downwards.
CGACTGGAAAGATCCCTCCGGGGTGATCGAAAAGATCCACGAGGAGCTGGAGGAGTTCCGGGTCGCCCCAAACGCGGACAATCGCGAGGAGGAACTGGGAGATATCCTGCTCACCCTGGTCAATCTGGCCCGGCACTACCGCATCAATCCGGAGACCGCATTGCGACGTGCCACCCACAAGGCGCAGGATCGATTCCGGTTCATGGAGCGGGCTCTGCACGCCCAGAACCGCACCCCCAAGGACGCGTCGCTGGATGAGTTGGAGGAGCTGTGGTTGGCAAGCAAAGGATGACGCGCAATGCAATGGAATGCAGGGCAAAGCCCCACGGTTTGTCGTGGATTTTGCCTTTGACTCTTTGTCCAAAGGGCATCATATTTACCGTGGAACTCCCGAAGGGAGGTCCATGGTACGGGGGGTGAGGGGGGTCTCCCCCCATCATGCAAGTTACCGTGGAACTCCCGAAGGGAGGTCCATGGTACGGGGGGTGAGGGGGGTCTCCCCCCATCATGCAAGTTACCGTGGAACTGCGGAACAACGATGACCCGACAATTTTTTGCCCTGAGGTGATGCATGATCGGCAGCCAGATCAACGCAAGTGAAAAGCAGTTCGGTTACAAGGAAGAAACCAAGTCGAGTCAGGCGCAGTTGGCCCATCGCGAAAAGCTCTACCGTTTGTTCCGCGAAACACCGTTGCCGGTCGATCAACTCCTGACCTGCCTGGGTTTGTACATGCGCAGTTCAGCCTTGACCAAGATCCTGTTCATCAATGAACTGTACGAACTGATTTTGCATCAGCCTGGCGTCATCATGGAGTTCGGAACCTGGTGGGGGCAGAACATCGTGTTGTTCGAGAATCTGCGGGCCATTTACGAACCGTTCAATCAAAGCCGAAGGGTGATCGGTTTCGACACCTTCAAGGGGTATCCATCCATTTCCGACCAGGACCGGACCAGTGAAACCATCACCATCGGCGGCTACAAGGTGTCGGAAGGATACCGGAAGTATCTGGAGGAGTTGATCGCCTTTCATGAAGAGAACAACGTGTTGGGCAATATCAAGAAACACCAGCTGGTCGAAGGCGACGTGACGGAGACGATCCAGGAGTTTTTCGTCAAGAACCCTGAGACCATCGTGGCCCTGGCCTATTTCGACATGGCGCTTTATGAACCAAGCAAGGCCTGCCTCCAGGCCATTCGTCCGCATTTGATGCCCGGCAGCGTCATCATGTTCGACGAACTGAATTCGCGGGAATATCCTGGTGAAACGGTGGCCTTCAAGGAGTTGTTCCGAGGGGAGCGTTTCTCGCTCCACCGCAGCAAATTCATGACGGATCGTGCGTATATCATCCTGCAATGAATGCACCGGAACGGGGCTACGACTGTTCCATGCCCCCTTGACCAAGGCTGGAACAGGCCGTATCCAGCCTGTTCCCACCGCCCCCGGGCCCCGGTGACGACTGGAGGGCCCGGGCACGGTTTCCACCGCCCCCGGTCCCCCATGATGACGGGTGCGTCACATCGACGCACCACGCCTTTTCACCTCACCTCACTTCAGTGCCGATGCTCCACCGCATCGCGAATCACCTCCAACATCTTGCCATCCTCGATGGTCGGCAATTCGCCCGGATCACGACCCTCGGCAATCGCCAGAATCGCCCGCCGGATCACCTTGCCGGAACGGGTCTTGGGCAATCCTTGCACCACATGCATGAACTTGGGACGGGCAATCGCGCCGATATGCCGCGCCACCACCGCCTTCAACTCATCCTCGCTCGGCACCGCGACATTGGCCATCAACACCACGAACGCCTCGATCTCCTGCCCCTTCAGCTCGTCATGAATACCCACCGCCGCCGCCTCGGCCACGGCGGGATGGGTACAAAGCGCCTCCTCCACCTCACGGGTGCCCAAACGATGACCCGCCACGTTGATCACGTCGTCGTTGCGACCCATGATGAAATAATAGCCGTCATCGTCATAGATCGCATAGTCGAAGGTGGCGTACAGCAACTCCTTGGCGGTCGAGAAGTAGGTCTTGACGAACCGGTCATCGTCCCCCCACACCGTGGTCATGCAGCCCGGCGGCAACGGCGGACGGACCATCAACGACCCCTTGGTGTTGACGCCGGTCTCAACGCCATGCTCATCCAGCAGCACGGTCTCGTAACCGAACGCAGGCTTGCTCGGCGAGCCGAACTTGTTCTCCATCAACCCCAGGCCGGCGAAGTTGGTCAAGATCGGCCAGCCGGTCTCGGTCTGCCAGTAGTTGTCCACCACCGGAATCCCCTGCAACGCCTCCGTGACCCAGCGATGGGTCTCCTTGTCCAACGGCTCGCCGGCCAGGAACAGAGTGCGCAACGAAGAGAGATCGTGGGCATGGATCCAGTCGGCGCCGGTTTTTTTCAACAGTCGGATCGCGGTCGGCGAGGTGAACAGACAGTTGATGCGATACTCGGCCACCAGCGACCACCAGATGCCCGGATCCGGACGGATCGGCAGTCCCTCGTAAAGAATGGTGGTGGCACCGGTCAGAAGCGGGGCATAAACGATGTAGGAGTGACCCACCACCCAGCCGATGTCCGAACCGGCGAACATCACCTCGCCCGGCCCCACGTTGTAGATGTATTTCATCGACTGCCGCATGGCCACCATGTGACCGCCGGTATCGCGCTGCACCCCCTTCGGACGCCCGGTGGTGCCGGAGGTATACAGGATGTAGGAGGGATGGGAGGACTCCACCCACTCCGGCTCCACGATCTTGCCCCGATGCGACCCCATGGCGGTGGCAAAGTCGATCTCACCCGGAATCGGGCAGGGATTGGAATCCAGGCCACGATTGATCACCAGCACTTTCGGGCGCTCCACGGTGACCGCGTTGAGTCCTTCCAGGAGCAGCGGCTTGTAGGGGGTCACCTTGCCACCGCGCATGCCGGCGTCGGCGGTGATCACCAACTTCGGGCTGGCGTCGTCGATGCGCGAGGCCAGGGCCAGCGAGGCGAAGCCGCCGAACACCACCGAATGGATCGCACCGATGCGCACGCAGGCCATCATGGCCACGATCGCTTCCGGGATCATCGGCAGATAGATCAACACCCGATCCCCGCTCTCGATGCCCAATTCTTTCAACAGCGAGGCCATCTCGTTGACCTGCGTGTACAGATCGCGATAGGTGATGTTGCGTCGCTCGTTCACCTCGGTCGAAACCCAGGCGATGGCGGTCTGATCGCCCCGCTCCGCCACATGCCGGTCCACCGCGTTGTAGCAGATGTTGGTCAGACCACCCTCGAACCAGCGCACGAAGGGCGGTTTGTCGTAGTTGAGCACCCGTTCGAACGGTTTGTGCCAATAAATCAACTCCGCCTGTTCGCCCCAGAACGCCTCGCGGTCGTCAATGGAGCGGCGATACATTTTTTCGTAGGTCTCGGCAGGGGTCATATATGTTCTCCTGTTGGGTTAATACAAATGATATCAAATAGGTCGTACCGATCACGGATCCAGGAACGGATCGATCAGCACCCGACCACGCACCTGGCCCTCCAGCAACTCCCGGCAGGCTTGCGGAATCCCGCTCAAGCCCACCGTGCGTTCCAGGAAAGTTGCGAACAGCGCGGATGGAATCCCTTCGGCCAAGCGCTTCCAGGCCGTGACACGGGTTTCGCGGTCGATATGCACCGAATCGACCCCCTGCAAACGGACATTGCGCAAGATGAAGGGAAAAACCGTGGCCGGCAGGTCCGGCTCGTCCGCCAGGCCACAAGCGGCCACCGTGCCGTTGTAGTGGATGAACTTGAGCAGCCCGGCCAGGGTCTTGCCACCGGCCACGTCGATGGCGCCCAACCAACGCTGGGTATCCAGGGGTTTGTTGGAAGCGGTCAACTCCTGGCGGTGGATGATCGAGTCGGCGCCGAGTTGGCGCAGATAGCTCTCGTGTTCCAGACGCCCCGTGGCCGCGCACACCTTGTATCCGAGCTGTTTGAGCAGCACCACCGCCCAGCCTCCCACGCCCCCGGTCGGGCCGGTCACCAGGATTTCGGTGCCCCCGTCCGGTTTCAGACCGCCGGCCTCCAGGGCCATCACGCACAGCATGGCGGTCAGGCCGGCGGTGCCGAGCAGCATGGCGCCGTCCGGGGTGAGCGACGCGGGACAAGGAACCAGCCAGGCGCCGGGCAGACGGGTGTATTGCGCGAAAGCGCCGTGCCGGGTTTCGCCGACCCCGTGTCCGGTCAGAAGCACGGCCTCGCCGGGAGACCAGTCCGGGTTTTCGGACGCCACCACCTCGCCGGCCAGATCGATGCCGGGAATCATCGGAAATCGGCGCAGGATCGGGCTTTTTCCGGTGACCGCCAGGGCATCCTTGTAGTTGATGCCCGAGCGAAGGACCCGCACCAGCACATCCCCTTCCGGCAGGGATTCCGGCGGGAAAAGGGTGGTTTCGGGACGATGGCTGCCATCCGTGTCGCGGTGGACCAGCAGCACCAGGTTGGATGGGGTGTCCGGCATGGTTGGGCTCCGTCGAGCGGGGGTGGAGGTGGCGGGAGATGATTCAGGTTCAAACTGTCACGGAGGTCCGGGGACGGTCACCGTCCCCGGCGGGGGCGGGGCAGAGCCCCGCGATTCTTGTTTTTATGACTTTTTCCTTTCGCGCGGTCTCATGCGCCCCGGGTCGTTGCCGCCTTTGGACAACAACCCGGGGCGCATTGCTCGCGGCACATAAACCACCCGCCGCAGCCTGTCTCGGAGCACTACGAAGGAGAGTCGTTTTGCCAAAATCGCAAAACGACTCTCCTTTCAAGGCGGCGCGCAGCGATTTTTCGCAAAAAGCGCGAAAAATCGCTTTGTTGAAGAGCGCGCTGAAATCAAAAACCAAAGTCACAGGCAAAGCAAAGTCAAAGACAAGACAAAAAAAAGTCACAGGCAAAACCTCGGAGGCTCTGCCTCCGAACCTCCGCCGGGGGCCTTCGCCCCCCGTCCCCCGCGAACGTTTTCTTTCGGGGACCTTCGGCCCCCGGCCCGGCCCCATAAACGTTTCCGGGGGCACCAGGCCCCCGGACTTCAACAACAATCACACCCGCTCAACACACAACGCGATCCCCATGCCACCACCGATGCACAACGTGGCCAACGCCTTCTTGGCCTGACGACGCTTCATCTCATAAAGCAACGTCACCAGAATACGCGCACCCGAAGCACCCACCGGATGACCCATCGCAATCGCGCCACCGTTGACGTTCACCTTGGCCAAATCCCAACCCATGTCCCGGTTCACCGCCATGGCCTGGGCCGCGAACGCCTCGTTGGCCTCGATCAGATCCAGATCATCGATGGTCCAACCCGCCTTGGAAAGAGCCAGACGGCTCGACGGAATCGGACCCGTGCCCATGATCGACGGATCCACGCCGCACGAAGCCCAGGAGACGATCCGCGCCAACGGCTGCAAACCACGCTTGGCCGCATTCGCCGCACTCATCAACACCGCCACCGCCGCACCATCGTTGATGCCCGAAGCGTTGCCCGCGGTCACCGTGCCCTCCTTGTCGAAGGCGGCGCGCAGCTTGGCCAACGTCTCCACCGTGGTGCCATGCTTGGGATGCTCGTCGGTGTCGATGATCAGGTCACCCTTCTTGCTCGGAATCACCACCGGCACGATCTCTTCACGGAACAAACCAGCCTTCTGGGCAGCCTCGGCCTTCTGCTGCGAAGCGGCGGCAAAAGCATCCTGCTCGGTACGGGTCAAACCCCACTTCTTGGCCACGTTCTCGGCGGTGTTGCCCATGTGGTAGTTGTGGAAAGCGTCGGTCAGAGCATCGCGAATCATGCTGTCCTGCATCTCGGCACTGCCCATCTTGGTGCCGTTGCGCAGATGGATCAAATGCGGGGCCAGACTCATGTTCTCCTGCCCGCCAGCCACCACGATCTCGGCATCCCCCATGGAGATGGACTGATAGCCGTTCACCACGGCACGCAAACCCGAACCGCACAGCTGGTTCAAGCCATACGCGGTACGCTCCACCGGAATGCCGGCGTTCACCGCCGCCTGACGGGCCGGATTCTGCCCGGCGCCCGCGGCCAGAATCTGTCCCATCACCACCTCGGAAACCTCGGTCGGAGCCACGCCCGCCCGCTTCAACGCTTCCACGATGGCGATCTCGCCCAGTTTGTGCGCCGGAACCGAACTCAGCCCCCCACCAAAGGTTCCAACCGCCGTGCGCGCCGCCGATACGATGACAATCTCGCTCATTTTAACCCCTCTCCCTAGTGTATGTTTCACGAATGACGGCTGGCTTGCTCCAGCTCGACCAGAACCCCACCCACTCCCTTCGGATGGAGAAAAACCACCGGTTGCCCGTGCGCTCCGATCTTGGGCTCCGGATCCAGAACCTCCAGGCCCTGCTCCCGCAGTCGCCCGACGGCATCCTGAATGTCTTCCACCTCGTAGCAGACATGATGCATGCCGCCCGAGGGGTTGCGTTGCAGAAACCGGGTCAACGGCGAGGCGTCCCCGAACGGATGCAACAACTCGACGTTGGTATTCGGCAGACGCACGAACACCACCGTCACCCCGAACTCCGGCATGTCGCACGGCTCGTCCACCCGCGCGCCCAACACATCCCGATAGGTGTCCACGGCCTTGGCCAGATCCGGCACCGCGATGGCCACATGATTCAATCGACCGATCAAATCACCCTCCCCCTCTCATTCGAACGTGAACAGCACGGCATCCGCTTCCACCGTATCCCCGGCCTTCACATGCACCTCGGCCACCACCCCGTCCTTTTCCGCCCGCAGGGTGTTCTCCATCTTCATGGCCTCCAGAACGCACAACGGATCCCCCTGCGCCACCTTGTGACCCACCACGGTCATCACCTCGCGCACCAGGCCGGGCATGGGGGTGGTCATCTTCTTGGAACTGGCGGTCTGACGCTTCTCCGGCATGCGGCGCGCCATCTCGTAAAGCCGCAACGGGGTCACCGACACCTGCACGCGCCGCCCGCCATGGGAGAGCTGATACCCCATCTCGATGCGCCGGATGCGCACCGTCCGCTTCACACCCTCCACCTCGAAAGCGGCCATGCGGTTGCCCGGATGGTAGTTCCCGGAAATCTCATGCACGCAGCCATCCTCCAGGGTGATGCGGTTGTCGCTCTTGCGATGCTCCACCGTCAGCCGGATCGCGTCGCCGGCCATCATCACCACCCACTCCTCGACCGGCGGCGGCGGCATGAGCATCGCCTCCTGGGCATGCTCCACGCTCACCGCCACCATGGCGAAGAACCGCTTGAGATCCTCGGTCAAGGGGGCGCCCTCGAATCCGTCCGGATACTCCTCGGCAATGAAGGCCGTGGTCAAATCCCCGGCCTGAAAACGAGGATGCCCCATCACCGCGTTGACGAAATCGATGTTGTGGGCCACCCCGTCGATCAGATACTTGTCCAAGGCGCGTCGCATGGTGACGATCGCCTTGGCGCGGTTCGCCCCCCAGGTGACCAGCTTGGCGATCATCGGATCATAATGGATCGACACCTCGCCGCCCGCATACACCCCGGTATCCACCCGCACCCGATCGCTCTCCGGCGGCGGCTGATGACGCACCAGACGACCGGTGGAGGGCAGGAACCCGGCATAGGGGTTCTCGGCGTAGATGCGGCACTCCATGGCCCAACCATGCAGTGGAACCTGTTCCTGGGTCATCTCCAGCGGTTGACCGCGGGCGATGCGGATCATCTGTTCCACCAGATCCAGCCCGGTGATCATCTCCGTGACCGGATGCTCCACCTGGAGACGGGTGTTCATCTCCAGGAAATAGAACTGCCGGTCCGCGCCCACCACGAACTCCACGGTGCCCGCCGAGACATACCCCACCGCCTTGGCCAGAGCCAACGCCTGTTCGCCCATGGCACGGCGCATTTCCGGCGTCACGAACGGCGACGGGGCCTCCTCGATCACCTTCTGGTTGCGACGCTGGATCGAACACTCGCGCTCGTTCAGCCACAAGCCGTTGCCGTGGGCATCGCACAGGATCTGCATCTCGATGTGACGCGGCTTTTCGATGAACTTCTCGATGAAAACCCGATCGTCCTTGAAGTAGTTGCGCCCCTCGCTGGAGGCCGAGACCCACCCCTCGGACACCTCGCGATCGTTGCGCGCCAGACGCATCCCCTTGCCGCCGCCGCCCGCCGAGGCCTTGATCATCACCGGATAGCCGATGGAACGGGCCACGGTCACCGCCTCCTCGGCGGATCCGATCACATCGTCGTGACCGGGAATGGTGTTCACCCCCGCCGCCCTGGCCAGCCGCTTGGAGGCGATCTTGTCCCCCATGGCGCGAATCGCCCCCGGGCCGGGACCGATGAAGATCACCCCGCGCTCTTGCAGGGTTTCGCAAAAATCGGCGTTCTCGGACAAAAATCCGTAGCCCGGATGCACCGCGTCCGCGCCGCTTTTGTCGATGGCCTCCAGGATGTTCTCCACCGACAGATAGGAGGCGGAACTGGCCGCCGGTCCCACCCGACAGGCCTGATCGGCCTTGCGCACATGCAAGGCATCGCGATCGGCATCCGAATGGATGGCCACGGTGGCAATCCCCATGCGACGCGCCGTGCGAATGATCCGGCAGGCGATCTCGCCACGATTGGCAATCAGTATCGTGCGCATGCCAAAACCCCTTACAAAGGCAGATTGTCGTGTTTTTTCCAGGGATTGGTCAACTGCTTGCCCGCCAGGGTCCGCAATCCGCGAATCACGCGATACCGGGTGTCGCGCGGCATGATCACATCGTCGATGAACCCTTTGCGCGCCGCGATGAACGGCGTGGCGAAGTTGGCGGCATAGGCGGCGGTGACCTCCTTGAGCTTGGCTTCCGGATCCTCGGCGGAACGGATTTCGTTGCGAAAGATGATCTCCGCGGCCCCTTTCGGTCCCATGACCGCGATTTCGGCGTTGGGCCAGGCGTAATTGAGATCGCCGCGCAGATGCTTGGAGGACATGACATCATACGCCCCGCCATAGGCCTTGCGGATGATCACGGTGATCTTGGGAACCGTGGCCTCGGCAAAGGCGAACAAAAGCTTGGCGCCGTGCTTGATGATCCCGCCCAACTCCTGCTGGAGTCCGGGCAGAAAGCCGGGCACATCCACGAAAGTGACCAGCGGGATGTTGAAGCAGTCGCAAAACCGCACGAAACGGGCTGCCTTCACCGAACTGGCGATGTCCAGGCAGCCGGCCAGCACCAGAGGCTGATTGGCCACGATGCCGACGGTTCGGCCATCCATGCGCGCGAAACCGATGATGATGTTCTTGGCGTAGCCGGCCTGCACCTCGAGAAAGTCGTAGTTGTCCACCACCTTCTCGATCAACTCCTTCATGTCGTAGGGCCGGAGCGGGTCGTCGGGGACCAGGGTATCCAGCGATGGGGTGTCGCGACGCGGATCGTCACCGGTTTCGATGCGCGGGAGCGGGGTCTGGTTGTTGGAAGGGAGGAACGAAAGCAGACGACGCAACTGCTTGAGCAGGTTGAGATCGTTGTCAAAGGCGAAATCGGCCACCCCGGAGCGGGTGAAATGGGTGAGCGCACCCCCCAACTGCTCGGCGCTCACCTCTTCGTGGGTGACGGTCTTGACCACCTCCGGTCCGGTGAGGAACATGTAGGAGGTATCCTTGACCATGAGGATGAAGTCGGTCAGGGCGGGGGAATAGACCGCGCCACCGGCACAGGGGCCCATGATCGCCGAGATCTGCGGCACCACCCCGGATGCCAGCACGTTGCGCTGGAACACCTCGGCATAGCCGGCCAACGAGGCGACCCCCTCCTGGATGCGCGCGCCGCCGGAGTCGTTGATGCCCAGGATGGGGGCTCCGACCTTGACGGCCATATCCATGATCTTGCAAATCTTCCGTGCGTTCGACTCACTCAGGGAGCCGCCGAGAACCGTGAAATCCTGGGAAAAGGCGAACACCTTGCGTCCGTAGATGGTGCCCACCCCGGTGACCACGCCATCGCCGGCCACCCGGTTTTCCTGCATGCCGAAATCGGCACAGTTGTGCTCCACGAACATGTCCAACTCCTCGAAGGAGTCGGGATCCATCACCACCTCCAACCGTTCGCGAGCGGTCAGCTTGCCCCGTCCGTGCTGCGCCGCGATGCGCTCCTGCCCGCCCCCCAAACGGGCCTGCCCGCGCAAACGATCCAGTTTGTCAATGATTTCCCACATGATTCCAACTCACCGCTCGAAGAAATGTTGCAACAACCGCTCAGCCGCGGCCACCGCACCCAGCGTGCCGTTCCCCACCCCCGGTTCCAGCTCCCCGACCAGCCGCCGAATGGTCGGATCGGCCAGAAACCGGCGCCGCAAGCCATCGTGGACCCGCTCCCACATCCAGGGCGTCGCCTGTCTCAGGCGTCGTTGTGTGAGTTCGCCGTTCTCCATGGCGCGTTGCCGGAACGCCTGGATCGTCTCGTAAACCGCCTCGATCCCCTGCTCCTCTTGGGCGCTGGCCAGCAACACCCGCGGCATCCAACCGGTCACGTCGTGATGCAAAAGCGGCAGCGCGGAACACACCTGCGCGGCGGTGGTTTCGGCGGCATGCCGGAACGGACCGTCCGCCTTGTTGATCACCAGCAATTCGGCCAACTCCATGATGCCGCGCTTGATCCCCTGCAACTCGTCGCCAGCGTTGGGCAACAGCACCAGCATGAAGAGATCCACCATGCCGTGAACCTCGGTTTCGCTCTGCCCGACGCCCACTGTCTCGACCAGGATCAGCTCGAAACCGGCGGCCTCCAGCAACACCATGCTCTCGCGGGTACGCCGCGCCACCCCGCCGGTGGTGCCGCCCGTGGCCGTGGGCCGGATGAAGGCCAACGGATGGGCGCTCAGGCGCGGCATGCGGGTTTTGTCGCCGAGTATGCTCCCGCCGCTGCGTCGCGACGAGGGGTCGATGGCCAACACCGCCGTGGGCACCCCCTTGCCGACCGCCAGCATGCCCAAGGATTCGATCAGTGTGCTCTTGCCCGCTCCCGGCGGACCGCTGATCCCGACCCGTATCCCGCGTATTTCCGTACGGCTCAACCCATCCAGCAGTCGGGCGGCCAGAACCTCGTCCTCGGGACGGGAACTTTCGATCAGGGTGATCCCCTTGGCCAGCGCCCGACGTTCGCCGCGCCGGATCCCCTCGGCCAGCGACTCCGGGGTCATGGCGTGATCCCCGAGGCCAGCGCCCGGATTGCCCACTCGGCCAGCGACTCCGGGGGCATCAGGCCGCCCGTGGCAGCAAACGCCGCTCGATGGCCGCCAGAACCCGACCTGCCGCCTCCACCGCCGAGGCGCCCGGTCCGAAGATCTCCGCCACGCCCACCGCCTTGAGGGCGGCATGGTCCTGCTGGGGAATCACTCCGCCGGCCACCACCACCACGTCCCCCGCCCCCTCGCGCTCCAGGGCGCTCATCAGCAAGGGCAGCAGGGTAGCGTGTCCGCCGGCCAGACTCGAGACGCCGATGGCGTGAACATCGTTCTCCACCGCCTGCCGGGCGGCATCTTCCGGGGTCTGGAACAAGGGGCCGATGTCCACATCGAAGCCGGCATCCGCGAACGCCGAGGCGATCACCTTGGCTCCCCGGTCGTGTCCATCCTGGCCGAGCTTGACCACCAGCAACCGCGGACGCCTGCCGGTGCGCTGCTCGAACGATGCCACATCGCCCGCCAGATGGCTCCAGGCCGCGTTCCCCTGCCAGTCGGCGGCATACACCCCGCTCACGCCACCGATCTGACGACGATGGCGACCATACACCGCCTCCAACGCATCGCTCACCTCGCCCACCGTGGCCCGTGCCGCCATCGCCTCGATGGAGAGGGCCAGAAGGTTGCCGCTCTCTTCGCGGGCCGCGCGGGTCAGGGCCTCCAGGCAGGCGCGGACCGCGCCCGCATCCCGGTTGGCGCGCACCTCGGCCAGACGCGCCAGTTGGGCGTCGCGCACCGCCATGTTATCGACCACCAGCACATCCAGGGGTTCGTCCGTGGCACAGCGGTAGCGGTTCACCCCGACGATCACCTCCTCGCCGCGATCGATGCGCGCCTGCTTGCGGGTGGCCGCGCTCTCGATGCGCCGCATCGGCAGACCGGTGGCAATGGCCGCGACCATGCCGCCGGCGGCATCGATCTCCCCGATCAACTCCCAGGCCTTGTCGGCCAGATCGTGGGTCAGGCTCTCCATCAGGTAGGAACCGCCCCAGGGATCGATCACATGGGTGAGGTGGGCCTCCTGTTGCAGGATGATCTGGGTGTTGCGCGCGATGCGGGCCGCGAACTCGCTCGGCAGGGCGATGGCCTCGTCGAGCGCGTTGGTGTGCAGGGATTGGGTGCCGCCGAAGACCGCCGCCATCGCCTCGATGGTGGTACGCACCACGTTGTTGTGCGGATCCTGGCTGGTCAACGACCATCCGGAGGTCTGGCAATGGGTGCGCAGCAGGCTGGATTTGGGATCCTTGGGGCTGAAGGCGGACATGATCCGCGCCCACAGCAGACGCGCCGCGCGCAGTTTGGCCACCTCCATATAAAAGTTCATGCCGATGCCGAAGAAGAACGACAACCGGGGGGCGAACTCGTCCACGTCCAGACCCCGCGCCAGGGCGGTCTGCACATAGGCCTTGCCGTTGGCCAGGGTATAGGCCAGTTCGAGCGCGGCGTCGGCGCCCGCCTCCTGCATGTGGTAGCCGGAGATGGAGATGGGATTGAATCTCGGCATGGTCGCCGAGCAGTGGGCCAGGATGTCGCCGACGATGCGCATCGAGGGTGCGGGGGGATAGATGTAGGTGTTGCGGACCATGAACTCCTTGAGGATGTCGTTCTGGATGGTGCCGCTCAAGGAGGTGTCGGCAACCCCCTGCTCGCGGGCCGCGACCACGTAACCGGCCAAAATCGGCAACACCGCGCCGTTCATGGTCATCGACACCGACACCTTGTCCAGGGAGATGCCGGCAAAGAGGATTTTCATGTCCTCCACGCTGTCGATGGCCACCCCGGCCTTGCCCACGTCGCCCACCACCTCGGGATGGTCCGAATCGTACCCCCGATGGGTGGGCAGGTCGAAGGCCACCGAGATCCCCTGCCCGCCCGCGGCCAGGGCCTGGCGGTAAAAGGCGTTGGAGGCCTCGGCAGTGGAAAAACCGGCGTATTGACGGATGGTCCAGGGCCGCTTGACGTACATGGTGGGATAAGGGCCGCGCACATAGGGCGGCAATCCGGGCATGGTATCGGCATCCCACGGGCGCCCGGCGAGATCCGCCTGGGTATAGAGGGGATTCAGGGGGATCCCCTCGGAGCCGGTCCAGGTGAGATCCGCGAGGGATTCACCACCCAGGCTGCGCGTCGCGGCCTGTTGCCACTCGGAAAGCGTGGATCGCGAGGTGTTGTCCATGGATGGCAACGATGGCCTCCTGCCAAAGTGTTGTTGCACGGATGGTGTGGAATCCGCGCCATTCCGAATTCAGCCGGGGCATGACCCGAAAAGGCCGAAGCAAACGCCGCAATCCCCCATCCCTTGACGACTTGATTTTGCGCGGACGTCCTCATCATAATCCCGCATCCGGATCCGGTCAATACGCGCCGGGATTATTCAACGGAGTTTTCCCGAAAACCACTCCCTTGCCAAGAAGACAACGACCCTAAAAAACAATATCATCTTGTATTTTGGCCATGAACATGCCCAACCATGGCCATTCCATGTCGCAACAAACGAAATACCATTCCCATCCGCATGGATTAGGGTATATTCTTTCGGCGATGGGATGTTTACGTAACTTGACATGATGGGGGGAGATCCTCCTCACCCCCCGTTACCATGGACCTCCCTTTGGGAGGTCCACGACAACGTGCATGATGGGGGGGAGATCCCCCTCACCCCCCGTTACCATGGACCTCCCTTTGGGAGGTCCATGGTAACCATCAAGAAACTCTTGCCACACGTTCACCTCAAGATCCACCACGAGGATCGATGAAAATCACCCAAAAGATCTTTCTCGGATTTCTCACGCCTCTGATCATGCTGTTGATCCTGGGCACTTGGGGAATCGTGGTCTCCACCCAGGTGATCCAGGCCACCCGACAGGCGAGCGAAGTGGGCTTCAAGCTGGCCCTCGAAGCCAAACAAATGGAATTGAGCGTCGTTCAGGTGCAACAGTGGCTCACCGACATCTCTGCCACCCGCGCCGCCGAAGGATTCGACGACGGGTTCACCAAGGCCGAGGAAAATGCACAGGCCTTCTTGAAGGGGATCGAAACGTTCCGGCAGTACGCCAGACAAACCAGCGACCAGCCTCTTTTGCAACGCCTGGACACCCTCCAGGAGCGGTTCATGGCCTTCCAGACCATGGGCAAAAAGATGGCCCAGGCCTACATCGATGGCGGACCGCCAGCCGGCAACGCCATGATGGGGTCGTTCGACGAGCAGGCCGAGGGACTCGCCGAGGTGCTGCGCCCCTTCCTGGAGATGGAGGTCAGGAATGCCGAAGAGGATCTCCAGACCGTTCAAGGCAAACTGGCCTTCTTGCGCGGCGGAATCCTGATCATTCTGCTCATCGCCCTGGTGGCGGTGGGGGTGATCGGCTTTTGGCTCGGTCGCTCGCTCACCCAACCGATCCACGCCATGGTGCATGTCATGGATCTGGTCAGCCACGGCGATCTGACCGTCCAACCCACCGGAGATCACCGCAAGGACGAACTGGGCACCCTGAACCACCATTTCAAGCGGTTGATACACATTTTCAGCGAAAACATCCGCCAGATCAATCTCCAGGCCGCCAACATCACCGCCTTCGTGGCCGGCATTCTCCACATGCGCGACAGCATCGGTCGCGGCAGCCACGATCTGGACCTCATCGCGCGTGAAGTGGCCGGTCAGAACCACCAGCTGATCGACGCCATCGGCCATATCCAGGGCAACGTCACACGTTCCGTGGAGAACCTCGAGGCGCTCCATCACGCCTCCCGGCATGTGAGCGAACGGATCAACACCATCGCCTCCGCCTCCGAGGAGGCCAATGCCGGCATCACCCAGATGGCCGATTCGGCGCGCCACATGCTCGGCAACATCGAATCGGTGCATGGGCAGCTCACCGAGGTCCACGATGCCATCTCCAGCGTGGCGGATGCCGCCGACGCGATGAAACGGTCCCTGGATGAGGTGCGCGAACGGTGTCGGGCGGCGTTGTTCGAATCGGAGACCACCCGCGAACGGGCCAGCGAGGCCGAGGCGGTCATGGAGGAGCTGTCCAACTCCGCCCACGAGATCGGCGCGGTGGTGGAGATCATCAACCGCATCAACGAACAGACCTCCATGCTGGCGCTGAATGCGGCCATCGAGGCCGCCGGAGCCGGCGAGGCGGGCAAGGGATTCGCGGTGGTGGCCAACGAGGTGAAGGCCCTGGCCCGTCAGACCTCCGAGGCGACCTTGCTGATCCAGGATCAGATCATGGCGATCCGCGATCAGACCCGCGCCGCCAAGGAGAAAACCGACATCATCCACGAATCGGTGGAGCGGATCAATGCCGCCAACGAGGCGATCGACATGTCGGTGAACGCCCAAAGCGAAATGACCGATCGGATCGTGCAGGCGGTGGACAAGGTGGCCCTGGCCACCGGAGAGGTGAACGCCAGCACCGAGGCGTTGCAAACCGCCGCCTCGGACGTGGCGCGCGCCGCCGATCAGGCGGCACTCGGCAGCCGCGAGATCGCCGACTCCGCGGAACAGATCGCCCTCTCCGCGCAGGAGATGTACGATCGCACGCAATTGACCGTCGAATCCGCCGAGTCGATCCAGCAGACCGCCGAAAGAACCAACCAACTGGCCCTCGAGGTACGCGACAAGGCGGACGACTCCTTGAAGGTGGTCGAGACCATGCATGGCATCGTCAACCACTTCCAGGCCATGAGCGACGTGGTGAGCGGCATCAGCGAGGCGCTCTACACCGCCCAGGCGCGCATGTACATCGGTTCCGAGCCGTTCAACATCCGCCGCATCAAGGAGGCGGTGATCGATCTGATGTACCGGTTGCATCTGGCGATCGCCACCCGCGACCCGACCATGGCCAGCCAGATCAACGATCCGGCCTGTTGCGATGTCACACGCTGGTTGCGGGACGCCTTGCAAGAGTCCTACCTGGATCTGCCCCTGTACCAGAAGATGGAGGCCACCCACGCCCAGTTGCGTCAGACCGCCTTCGAGATTCTGAACCTGATCCCGCACGAGGAGCGCCAGGAGGCGCTCTCCGACGCCCTGCTCTTCTTCCACGAGCTGCGCCGGGTCTTTTTCGAGCAGCTCAATCAGCTCTATCTCGGCAGTTCGGACGACCGCTACGCGCATCCGCCGCTCATCCTCTGGCACAAGTCCCTGTCGGTGGGGGTGGAAGCGTTCGACATCGACCACAAGAATCTACTGGAGTTGATCAACCAGCTCCACACCGCCATGCAGGAGAATCAAGGCGTACCCCAACTGCAAGAGATCCTGGACGATCTGCTCAACTACGCCACCACCCACTTCTCCCGCGAGGAGCAAATCCTGTCTGATCACGGCTATCCGGGACTGGACGCGCAACGCCAGCAACACGAACGGTTCCTGCACTACATCACCGAGCGGAACAGCGCGCTGGACCAGGGGGACAGCTTCGCCCTGGCCGCCGAGATGCTGAAATATCTCAAGGACTGGCTGTTGCAGCACATCCTCAAGCACGACATGGCCTACACGAGTTTTCTGACCGCCAAGGGGGTCAAATGAGGCCTCGATGAACCGCCTCGTCTGGCTGGCCGGCTGGCGGGCCCTGTTCGCCCAGCCAGGATTGACCCTGCTGGCCATGCTCGGCGTGGCCCTGGGGGTGGCCACCACCACCGCCGTGGACCTGGCCAATCAGGGGGTGATACGGGCCATGCGTCTTTCGATGGAGGCGGCCATCGGCCAGGCGACCCACCGTATCACCGCCCCGCCGCCCGGCATCGACGAAAAGGATTACGCCGCCTGGCGCCTGCGACCAAACGCCCCGCCTGCGGTCCCCATCGTCGAGGGTATGGTCTTTTCGCTCGTGCCGGAGGGGGACCCCGCGCCGTTATCCGGGAACCCCGGCACGATCTCCCCGGAAAAGAGCCTCCCACGGACACCCCTGACCCTGCTCGGCATCGATCCCCTGTCCGAGGGCGCCCTGCGCCCAGGGTTGCGGATCCCCACCCGAGGGGATCTGCTGGCCACCCTCCTGACCCGCCCGGGCTCGGCGCTTCTGCTTGAGGAGACCGCCAGGAAACTGGGTGTATCCTCCGGCGGGATGCTCCGGATCCTGGCCAACGGTCGGGAAACAAACCTCTTCATCCCCGGCCTCATCACCTCCTCGGACCCTCTGGTACGCCAGGCCTTGGCCGCGACGCTCCTCACCGACATCGCCACCGCCCAGGAACTGCTCGGCATGCGCGGCTGGTTGAGCCGCATCGACGCCCGGTTGCCGGAAAACACCCCTCCCCCGGTCGCCATGTCCGCCGGGGTGAACCTCTCGCCCGCCAACGAGCGGATCGAAATCCTGGAGAACCTCACCCGCTCGTTCCGGACCAATCTTTCCGCCTTGAGTCTGCTGGCCCTGCTGGTCGGCACCTTCATCATCCACAACGCCATGGCCTTCTCGGTGGTGCGCCAACGGCGCATGATCGGTCTCAAGCGCGCCCTGGGGGTCACGCGTGGCGAGATCCTGCGACAGACTCTGCTCGACGGCCTGCTGATCGGTCTGCCCGGCACCCTGTTGGGACTTCTGCTCGGCGTGACGCTCGGCGACACCCTGCTCCAGTTGATGGCACGCACCATCGATGATCTGTACTACCGGATGCGGGTGGTCGAGTTGATGATCGAGCCGTTTTCTCTGTTCAAGGGGCTCATTCTCGGGGTTGGCGCGACCCTCATCGCTTCGTGGCTGCCGGCCCGCGAGGCCGCGACCACCGCCGTGATCGACTCGTTGAGCCGCTCACGACTCGAACAACAACGCAGCACCCGCGCCCCACGCCTGGCCCTCTTCGGTTTATTGCTGATCCTGACCGGCTGGGGAACCACCCTCTGGCCCACCTCCCGACTCGAGGCGGGCATACTCGCCATGGGGCTGATCACCGTGGGGTGCGCGCTGCTCGCCCCCTGGTTCACCATCGCCCTGATGGCACGTCTGCGCCCGCTCCTCACCCGCAGCGCCGGGCTTCACGGCGCCCTGGCCTGCGGCGGGGTGATCCGCGGCGCCAGCCGCACCGGCATGGCGGTGGCCGCTCTCACCGTGGCCACTGCCATGGTCTCGGGCATGGGGATCCTGATCGACGGCTTTCGCGGCACCCTCTCCAACTGGCTCGATGCCACCACGATCTCGGATCTCTATGTCTCGGCGGCGGGCACCCTCTCCAACTCCGATTCGATTCCCCTGGAACCGGACCTGATCCGTGCCCTTTCCAGCGTGCCGGGGGTAGCCTCGGTGGGTCTTGGACGGCGCGTCAACCTGGAAACGCCCGGAGGCATGATCCGTCTGCATATTTTGGAGATCGATTTCAAGCGTTTCTCCGGCCTGCAACTCCACCAGGCCGATCATGCCACCCTCTGGCCGCGCTTCCAGAATGACCAGGTGGTGCTGGTCACCGAATCCCTGGCCTTCAAGCAGAACCTCAAGGTCGGCGATCGGATCACCCTCCCCACCCGGCACGGTCCCCATCCCTTCACCATTGGTGCGATCCATCGGGATTTCCGCTCGGATGCCGGCATGATCACCTTGAGCCGTCACACCTGGCGTGCCCACTGGCCGGACGAAGCGATGAGCGTGTTGGGGATCCATCTGGCGAACCAGGCAGAGGCGGACACGGTGATCGATGCCTTGCGGAGTGCCGCCGGTCCGGAGCGATCGCTGCACATCCAGTCCAACCTCCAGTTGCGTCAGAACTCGTTGGAGATCTTCGACCGCACCTTTGCCATCACCCGTGCGTTGCGGCTGTTGGCGCTGTTGACCGCCTTTTTCGGGGTATTGACCGCTTTGGCCGCGATCGGTCATGAACGGATGCAGGAGTTGGCGGCGTTGCGCGCCATCGGGCTGCGGGTCGGGGAGATCCGGGGTTCGGTGCTTCTGCAAACGGCGTTGTTGGGCCTGGCGGCGGGGTTGTTGGCCGTGCCTCTGGGGTGGATTCAAGGATGGATGTTGCTGCATGTGATCAATCAGCGGGCGTTTGGCTGGACGTTGGAGAATCACGCCGGGTGGGTGCTGTTATTGCAACCGTTGTGGCTGGCCCTGCCGACCGCGCTTCTGGCCGGTCTTCCGGCGGCGCGCCGCATGGCCGCCACCCCGCCGGTCGAGGCGTTGCGGGAGGTGGAGTGATTCTGGCAACGATTCAAGATCTGCGCAGGGTGGGGTTCGTGGAAAACCGGTGGAATTCAAGGAAACCCGGTGAGCTTCGGGGAAAACTGGCGGGGTCCAAGGGTCAATGGCCCCTGGTGGGGTTCGGGGCGAAGCCCTGAGGTTTGGCTTATGACTTTTCAAT